>JAQSXD010000208.1 GCA_029266295.1 Bacillota bacterium
GTTGTTGTACTTGTAATATACTATGCGGGAAGAAACTATATCGGCAACAGTCTTTCAACAGTGTTATCCATCGGAGTCGGTGCGGCGGTATACGGCATCATGCTGCTGAAAACAAAGGCCATTGAAACTAATGAAATTAAACTACTGCCCAAAGGAGAAAAGCTGGAGCGCCTTTTGGTAAAATTAAGGTTAATCTAAAGAAACACTGATTTATTGCTGGCTCACAGTCGGAACATCTGCTATTCAATCAGTGCTTTTCAAAATCGTTATTTTAATGTACATTGGTGGTAACGTATGAAATGGACAAAAGAACAGCAGGAAGCAATTGAAATCAGAAATAAAAATATCCTGGTATCTGCAGCGGCAGGCTCCGGGAAAACTGCTGTTTTGGTAGAGCGGATCAAACAGCTGATTCTTGGGGATCAGACAGCCCTGGATCGCATGCTGATCGTAACCTTCAGCAATGCGGCGGCATCGGAGATGCGGGAAAAGATCGTAACTGCCATCTCAGCTGAGCTGGAACAAACTGCGAAAGAGCCAGCGGCCGCTTCAAAGGCGGCCTTTTTGCGAGAGCAGCTGAATCTGATCCACAGAGCAAATATCAGTACGTTCCATGCGTTCGCAATGGAAGTGATCCGGCGATATTTTTACCTGATTGATATTGAACCGAATTTTAAAATATGTGATGAAGCACAGAAAACAATCCTGCAGGCAGAGGCAATGGAGCAGTTGTTCAGCAACCGATTCGAAGCCTCCAACCAGGATTTTCTTCGGTTTTTGAATCAATTTGCATCAACAAAGAATGACAACGGGGTCAAGGACATGATCGATGAAGCCCACAGCTTCATCCAGAGTATTCCCGACTCCTTTTCGTGGCTCAGGGCCAAGGCGGAAGAACTGTGTGTCAGCAGGGAGCGCTTTGAGGAAAGTGCTGCTTTTGCAGAGATTAAAAAAGATATCAAACGGAATCTGACGCTGGCGGAGGGATGCTTCCTCAGAGCGGGAGAACTGATCGAAAACCAGGGAGTTTCGAGTCTTGTACCAAAAAACAAGCTGGAAACCGACTGTATGGCGGAGCTATGTGAGCGTTTTGAAACCCTTTCCTTTGATGAATTCGGCATTTTGATTTCGGGAACGAAATTTCAGACTTACACAGCGGCAAAGGCAGAAAAAGAAAGTTACGAGGAGATCAAGGAAGCGGTTTCGGTACTTCGGGATCAGGGGAAATCCTTGGTGAAAAAGCTGATTTCTCAATACTTTTCAAGACCGCTGGACTCCTTTACAGAAGACCTTGCCAAAACCTGCGACGACGCCCGATATCTTTGTGGTCTGGTAGAAGAATTCGACAGTCTGTACAAAGAACGAAAACGGAAAAAGGGTCTGATTGACTTCAACGACATTGAACATTATGCCTTGGCAGTGCTGTCCAGAGAGGAAGCGGCAGCGGAGTATCGGCAGAAGTTTGATTACATATTTATTGACGAATATCAGGACAGCAATATTGTTCAGGAAACCCTCATCGGAAAGATCAAGAGAGACAACAATCTGTTCATGGTTGGAGATGTCAAACAGAGTATCTATAAATTCAGACTTGCGGAGCCTGAGATTTTTATCGGCAAGTACGAGGCCTTTAAGGCCGCTGAAAGTGAAACCGATATCAAGCTGGATCTGAATAAGAACTTTAGAAGCAAGAAAAACATCATCAATTCGGTCAATGACATTTTCCGGCAGATTATGAGCAAGGATCTTGCAGGTCTGGAATATGACGATGCGGCGGCGCTGTATCAGGGCAGCCCCTATGAAGGGGAACGCAATTATCCGGTGGATCTTTATCTCGTTGATGAAAGCCAGGTAGACGATGCTTCTCTCGATGAAGAAATCCGGGAGATGAAGAAAGCGGAAATCGAGGCATATGCAGCGGCGCAGATTATCAGCGAAGCAAAGGGAACCTTGATCTATGACGGGAAAAAGGGAATCGAGAGACCTTTGGAAAACAGGGATATCGTCATCCTGCTTCGCGGTGCAAAAGGGTATGCTGAAATCTACTATGAAGCGTTGCTGCAGGAAGGGATTCCGTCTTTTATCGATACCAGCGACGGTTATTTTGATACGATGGAGATCGAGGTTTTTCTAAATCTTCTTCGGGTGATTGACAATGGGAAGCAGGATATTCCGCTTCTGAGTATTTTGCGGTCACCGATCTTTGGCTTCACGATGGAAGAACTGATATTAATCCGGCTTCGCAATAAAGAGGGCGCTTATCATCAGGTGTTCCGGGAATTCGCATCCTTCAGTGAGCAGTACGAATCCTGGAGCGAGGCGACCAATGTGCGGGAGCCGGAATCGATTACCCTTGCGAAAAAATGTAAAGAAACGGTGGATCGGATCAGGAGCTGGAAGCAGCAGGCGACCTTTATGCCGCTGGAAGACTTTCTGTGGATGCTGATTCGGGAGACCGGATACTATGAATACATCGGAGGAATCCCCGGAGGCGGTCAGAGACAGGCCAATCTTCGTGCCCTGGTGGATAAGGCGGTTCAGTTCCAGAGCAGCCAGATGAAGGGGCTATTCAGTTTTATCAATTATATCGAAGCCATCCGAAAACGAAAAGTGCCCATGGGACAGGTGAAGCTGCTGGGTGAGAATGATGATGTGGTCAGGATTATGACGATCCATAAGAGCAAGGGCCTTGAGTTTCCAATGGTTCTCACAGGGGGACTGGGAAAGCGTTTCAACCGAGACAGCGATACCTACCAGATCAGTCTTCACAAAGATATCGGCCTTGGACTTCGCTATGTGGACAAAGAGAATTCCTGCTATAAAAAGACGATCATCCAAACTGTGATCGATCAGAGAAAGCGAAGGGAGAGCTTGGCGGAAGAACTGCGTATCCTTTACGTTGCGTTTACAAGAGCCATGGACAAGCTGGTATTGCTGGGAACGGTCAAGGACCTGGAGACTGCGATGGATGCTTACGACCTGAAAGGTACTGATTTTTCCGGTGCCAGATCCTATCTTGATTTCCTGGTGCCTGCACTTCCCCAGTCTAAGATCAACCTCTGCACCATGAACCGCGGGGACATCAGCTTGAAGCGCCAAGAAACTGGACAACAGAAGGAATTGATTCGCAAATGGATCCTAGGTGATCGGGAAATCGCAGAAAACCAGAGTGTCACGGAAGAGAACGCCAGTCAGCCTGGGGAGGACAAGAAAACCAGTCTGTCTGTGGCTGCAGAGATAAGCAGTCAAACCATCGCAGCGGAGATCCATCGGCGGTTTGAGTTTGAGTATGTGCATAAGAACGCCCTTGCGTTGAAGTCAAAATTCACGGTTTCAGAAATCAGCCGGCTTTCCATGGCAGGAAAGGGCTTGGAACCGGAACGGGAAAGAGCGAATTTAGAACAAAGTGCCTTGGATCTAACTGACAGACGGAAAAATTCGTTTTCTGTCCCTGCCCTTGAGACACCCAAGTTTATCAGAGGCACAAAGCGTTTTACCGCCGCTGAGCGCGGCACCATCCTTCACAAGGTGATGGAACATCTTGATTTTCACGGGATGTCCTCTTATGTTCTCCCGTCAGCTGAAAAAGTTGATGTACGGGGAATGGAGGAGGCTGTTCAGACAAAGGTAAGGGAACTGGTCACCAAAGAAATCTTGATGGAAGAAGAGGGCAAGGTGGTTTCCGTTTCACAGATCGCCTCCTTCTTCTGCTCTGAGATTGGTCTGCGTGCTGCCAAAGCGGACAAACTTTATAAAGAGGAATCCTTCAATGTGATGAAAGAACTTTCCGGCGAAAAGATCATCATTCAGGGTACCATAGACTGCTACTTTGAAGAGGACGGAAAATACATTTTGCTGGATTACAAATCCAACTATATCCGCAGTGATGAGGAAGAGGACGATCTGGATCAGATTCGGGAAACTTACCGAACACAGATTGAATTATATAAAGAAGCTTTGGAGAAAATTCGAGGCTTCAAGGTTCATGAGGCCTATTTGTACCTTTTCTCCTTGGGACGTGAACTTCGGGTTCTGTAATTTTCCAGTTATATTATGCATTAAATAGCCCCTTGCTTTGTAGTAAGCAAGGGGCTTTGCTGTAACAGAGAACTGCTGCTATTTCCTATCCAGTGCGCGATAAACTGGAATCAGGCGGGTCACAATTCCAAGACCCAATATGAGAATCCCGGATAAAAGGAACCAGGTGCTGACGCCGATGCGGTCAGCAAACGCTCCTGAGAGCAGCAGACCAAGGGGCATGGCGAAAGAAACGACGCTTGTCAAAAGAGCGAACACTCTGCCTAAGTACTCCGGCTGGATTCTTTCCTGAAAGAGAGCAATCTGAACCCCGCTGTAAAAGGGGACGGAAAAGCCCATGGGCAGGCTCAGTATCAGAAAGAACGCAAATCCGCTTTCCGGAAGGATTCCCGACACCGAAAGACTTGCTCCCATGAGAAGGATGGATGAGGATATGGTGAGGGTTTTCCTTTGAAAACCGCCCCAAATTCCCAGAAGTACGCCGCCCAGAAGCATTCCTGCCGCGAAAGCCATCTCAACAGCGGAAGCATGAACTGCCGTTCCGCCGAAATAGCTGATACTCATGAGCGGAAAGAGTGCGTTGATGGGCATATAAATCAGCATATAGAAGGCTCCGATCCAAAGCAGTGCAAAAAGGCCACGCTGCTCCCGCAGTGCCTGATACCCCTCCTGCATTTCAAGAAGCATACTGCTTTTCTCTGTCGCCTGCTGCTTTTCAAGCTCTGGTATGGCAGCAAGAGCTACCGTGATGCAAGCTGCAAGAGCGCCAAGTACATCCATTGCGATGATTGCATTGAGACTCCAAAGAGAATACAACATAGCTGCCAGGGCAGGGCTAAGAATGTAGCTGACAGACTGGATCGACTGCGTATAGCCTGCGCATCTTGTTAAATGCTCAGTAGGTACCAATAATGGTGTCACAGCGCTTAAAGCAGGGGAATGGAAGGCTGAACCCACACTGCGGATCAAGAGCACCAGCATAATCATCCAAACAGGCAGCTCCATGAACAGCGTGATCAGGGAAAGTACCGCGCCAGCTCCTGCTATAAGCAGATCCGCGCCGATCATGATCAGCTTTCGTTGGTAGCGATCTACCAGAACACCGATGAATGGGCCCAGAATTGCCTGGGGAAGAAACCCTGCTAAAGTGGCCATAGAAAGTACCCAGGCTGAGCCGGTTTGGTACGTTAAATACCAAATGATGGCCATCTGGAGGACCGCACTGGTGATCAATGACATTGCCTGACCGGACCAGATCAGAAAGAAGTTTAATTTCCAATTGTTTTTTAATCGTTGCATATAAAAAATCTCCTTGCATTTTTAAAATTGCTTTGTGCTAACACGTTTTCCGGCAATAAAAAATGCAGGGCACCGCAAGGGGCATTGCCTGCAAATCAAAACGAAGAAACACCAATAAGAAATACACAGAAAAATGTACTACTAAATCATATCTAAAATAAATGCATGATGATTTAGCACTGTGGATTCATTTATGCTCTGTTCGTAAAGATAAGTATGACAAAAACACCGCCTGTGCGGACGACTGCTATTTTATTGCCAACTTAACGAAGACGAACGGAATACATAAATGTGGTATCCTCCTTTTTATCCGTACAAATTAATCTCAAACGCTGCTCATTCCTGTTTCTTTAGGGGAACACGTACTGAATCAGTGTTTCCTTAGAATAAAAAACCAATGGGAGCGCGAGAATAATATTATAATAACATAAAATGATGTACTTGTAAAAAATAATATTTATGATACGATCAAAGATGAAATATCGCGCATAATGAAATGGAGGAATGAAAATGCAGGAAGTTTATGAATTCTTGAAAAAGTGCAATACCTATTACCTTGCAACCGTAGAAGGAGATCAGCCGAGGGTGAGACCTTTCGGAACTGTTAATATTTTTGAGGGCAAGCTCTACATCCAGACGGGAAAAATCAAGGCGGTATCCAAGCAGATGAAAGAGAATCCTAAAATAGAAATCAGCGCCTTTGACGGTGCTGCATGGATTCGTGTGCAGGCAATTGCTGTTGAGGATGACAGACTTGAGGCAAAACAGAGCATGCTGGATGCATATCCCAGTCTGCAGAATATGTACCAAGCAGATGACGGCAACACACAGGTGTTGTATTTAAAAGATGCAGTTGCTACAATCATGACCTTTGGCGCAAAGGAACCGAAAGTTATTACGTTCTAGGATATCAGATCAATAACCGCCATAAACCAATCCAAAATGGCAAAGCGCTCTCAGACAAGAATCTTAAAACAGCAAAAAAACCGCAGCGAGTTTTTCTTTCGCTGCGGTTTTTGGTTTAATCCTGCCAAAGGACGGACTTTGCTCTTTGCTTTGCGTTGTCAAGATGCCTTGCTACCGCTGCTGCGGCGGCGTCGGGATCTTCATCCCGGAAGGCTTCGAAGATCGCGCTGTGTTCCTGCAGAACTTCATCCAGATAGGTATCGGAAGATTCGGACTTGGAAGGTCTGCTTTGCTTGATATAGAGCTGGAAGGATGACAGAATCCGATACAGCATGCGGTTGTGGGACGCCTTGTAAATCAGATCATGAAAATTCATGTTGATGTTCAGCATTTTTTCCACGTCTTTTTTCTGTGTATAAAACTCCATAAACTCGAAGGCTTCTTCA
>JAQSXD010000209.1 GCA_029266295.1 Bacillota bacterium
TGGGTTCCACGGCGTCGGCTGTGAAACCTTGAAGAAGTGGCCGCCATAATTGAGCGCCATATGCTTGAACTTCACGCCGAACAGATCCTGCATTTCATTCTCATAGATGAAAGCAGCCCAGTAAACGCCGGTAATGCTCATGATTTCAACTTCTTCCGGAATAACGAGTCTTAAATTGGTCAGGACATGATCCTTGTCGAAGGAATAGGTCAGTTCAAAACCTTCTGCAACCTTTGTGCAGCAGGCTTGGCCCAAACGATATCCCTCGCTCTTGAAATCCTGTACCTTCTCTATCAGCTGGGCAGGCTCAATAGAAATGAAATTCTGAATCTTATAAAGCTCACTCATCTTAAGCCTCCTCCTTTTCTTTGATTGCTGCTACGGTTGCTTCTGCTTCTTTCTGTTCAGAAGAGTTTGCTTGCGCTTCCGCTTTTGCAGCCGCTTTCGTATCTGCAGCGATTTCTGCTTTTGCAGCAGCAGCAGGTTTCTTGTCCATGGCGGCACGCTTTTCTGCCAGCACACCAAGCCCCTTTACAACGCCGTCAATGATGGCTTCGGGTCTTGCTGCACAACCGGGGACATAAACGTCCACGGGGATTACAGTGTCAATTCCGCCCATGATGTTGTAGCATTCCTTGAAGATACCGCCGGAAGTGGCACAGATTCCGATGGCCACAACGACCTTCGGCTCAGGCATCTGTTCATAGATTTGCTTTACAACACTAATATTCTGCTCATTTACAGAACCTGTTACCAAGAAAATATCCGCATGTTTCGGGTTTCCGGTATTGATGATACCGAAACGCTCAACATCATACATCGGTGTAAGGCATGCCAATACTTCGATGTCGCATCCGTTGCAGCTCGATCCGTCATAATGGATGACCCACGGTAATGGATGACCCACGGTGATTTCGTTACATATGACACTAGGTTACACCTCCTTAACGCACATAGTAAATGACGAGCAGATTCACAAATCCCAGCGTGATGGCCACGATCCAGGAAGCGTTGATAGCAATCTGCCACTTCATTCTTGCATAGCTGTTATCGATTAAAATTTCAATGAAGTAAGTCACAAGGCAGACAGCAACTGCCAGGACAGGACTCCACGAAGCGGTGTTCACAAAGAACAGATAAACAAATCCCAGCAGGAAGATGTTTTCATACCAGTGAGCGATTTCAATGACCGCCATGGTCTTTCCCGAAAATTCTGTGGTCAATCCCTTTACCAGCTCCTGGTGTCCGTGGTGGGACATGCTCAAATCAAAAGGTGATTTTCTGAGCTTAATGGTTAGAATGAACACAAAGCCGAGAAATATACCCGGCAGGTATAGAATACCCATTTTCTCAGAGCTTACAATTTCTGAGATAGCAAAGCTTCCGTTGATGAGGTAGAAACCGATTGCGGTAATCAGTACCATCGGCTCGTAAGCCATCATCTGAAGCAGTTCTCTTTCCGCACCAATCTGCGCATAAGGCGAATTGGAGGAAAACGCTGCGATTACCAGGAAAATGCTTGCAAGTGTCAGCGTAAAGATGACCAGCAGCAAATCTCCTCCCGCAAAGAAGAAGCAACCGGTAATAACGATGAAAATCAGGAAGCACATGACATAGAAGTCCTGCACTTTATTTACTGTGATTGGTTCCTTTTCCAGCAGCTTAAAGAAATCATAAAACGGCTGGAGGATCGGCGGACCGAATCTTCCCTGCATTCTTGCGGAAATCTTTCTGTCGATTCCGGCAAGGAGACCACCGGCGATGGGCGCAAGAATCAAATATGCTACGATGCTAATTATTACAGTAACACTCATTTACAGCACCCCCCCTAATAAAACTGCGAATGTGAACAGAAGAACCGCTGTAGTGGTAAGCACTCCGATGAGGTTCATTTTCTTTTCTCCGAAATAACCTTCCATATACCAGTTTTTAAGGGATACGGATGTGGGCTGATGCATGGAGTTCTCAAAACTCAGGTCATCCCCCAGGTTGGCACCTGCCATGTAGATCGGAACAATTCTCTTGTTTGTCTTTCCGTAGAACAGCAGCGGCAGCAGTACAACAATTGCAAGCATTCCTGACATGATGTACATGTTACCGGCAGACAGTGCCAAAGTTCCAACAGTGGAATAAACCGCTGTGAGATACGGTACAACTAAATAGGTGGACATCAGCGGGAAGATAAGGCAGATCACAACGGTCATTACCGTCAGAGAAGTCAGTACAAGCCACTCCTCTTTGTGCACCTTTCCTTGAATATTTTCCTGCTTTGCCATAATGGCAGTCATCTTGCCGAGCCACTTTGTCCAGTAAAACAACGTAGCGGAACTGCCGAAGACGATCATCATCACCAGCAGAACATTGCCGGAATCTACGAATGCCTTCATTGCTGCCCACTTGGAAATGAGCATTCCCAAAGGAGCAAGGAACATTCCGGAAATACCGACGATCATGAAGGCAGCCAGTTTCGGCATTCTGCCGAACAGCCCATCCATATCTTCAATATCTCTGCTTCCGATATTATGCTCCGCAGTACCGACACAGAGGAACAGAAGTGACTTGGTGACTGCGTGGAATATGATCAGCATAACAGCAGCCCATACCGCAGCAGATGTTCCAATCCCGCCGCAGGCCACGATTAAGCCTAAATTTGCAACCGTTGAATAAGCAAGCACTCTCTTTGCATTGCTCTGAGAAATTGCTGCAAAGGATGCCATCAGGAAGGTGATTCCCCCTACCGTCATGACCATGATACCTGCAAGGTTTCCGCTGAGCACCGGTGCCAGCTTTACAATCAGGAACACACCTGCTTTTACCATTGTGGAAGAGTGAAGCAGTGCGGATGTTGGCGTAGGCGCCACCATCGCTCCAAGAAGCCAGCTATTAAACGGCATCTGAGCTGCTTTTGTAATTCCGGCGAAGGCAAGCAGTGCAACAGGCAATGTAAGATCATAGCCCATCATACCCGCAAGAAGCAGCTGGTTGAGCTCCAGGGTTCCCATGGTTCCCAGCACGATAATTGCCAGTACAAAGCCAAGGCCTCCCAGTAAGTTCATAATCAGCGCTCTGAAAGAGTTGTTGATCGCTTCCTTTGTTCTGGTAAATCCAATGAGGAAGAACGAGCACAGCGTTGTGATCTCCCAGAAGAAATACAACCAAACCAAATTATTGGATACGACAATGCCAAACATCGCTGACAGGAATAAGAACATCAGGAAGAAGAACAGTGGTCTTCTGTCCGGCTGATCGTGGTGGTGATGCTGGAAATCCTTCATATATCCGATGGAATACCAGGTGATCAGTGTTCCGATGATTCCGATGATCAGCACCATAATGATAGACAATCTGTCTATATATAGGTTGTTGACAACATGAATCCCATGGCCGATGCTTAGCTCAAACCACACCATTAGTGGTGCTTGAATGGCCGCAAGAACTGAAGCAAGATACTTCTTATGTTTGATGCCCAGATAAAAGATAAGGATTGCGAGACAAATTTCAATGCCCATCATTAGGTAATTGATGGATTCATTCTCGAAATCGAAAAACTTTCCGCCTGAGCCGAAGTAAGTAAACGCAAGATATATGGAAGCAACCGCGATCACAATGGCGGAAACCTTCACAATAATATCTCTTGCCGCATCAGTCTTGAGAACCAAAAGAGCCAGAGCAACCACTAAGGGAAATAAAATTAGAAAAAAAATAGTGCTCAATTTAATCCTCCTCTTTCTAGTCCTTCGGTAAAATAAAGCAAGGCAAAGTTGTCTACTTTTTTTTACTCCCAGAGTTAAAATCATACGTATACATTATACTCCTTCCTTTCGAAATAACAAGCATTTTGTCAAAGTTTTGACAAAGAAATTTGCACCAATTGTCAAAAAATTTTATGAATTTTGACAACGAAAAGACCGGCATCAAATGCCGGTCTTTTCAACGTTTTTACGCACTAAGCCCTATTTTATTTCACACTTTTTTTCGGTTCGATCTTCATTGCAATCAGGAAGCAAGCAATACCGATGATCACAAATACGATAGACGCGGTTTGAATGGCATGAAGCATTCCTTCAAAACTGCTGAAGAAGCCGCTGCCATACTCTTCCAGATAATAATCCGGACCCCAGTCACCTTCAAACCATGGCAGCCACTGAAGTGCCAATCCTCCAACAACCGCAAGACCGATAAAGATCGAAGCAATTCTCTTGGTATCGCCCACTGCAAGACCGGTTTTTGGATTGACCGGATACTTGACCGGATCCTTCTTTGCAAGGCCGCCATACATTCTTTTCCAGATGATGTACAGAATCGGTCCGGATACGATACCCAGCATACCACCGATAAAGTAGTTTGTTCCGTTGATGAAGAAGGAACAGAATGCCACGATACAAGGGATGACGCAGAGCACGATCAGGAAGCCGTAACCCCCTGGAATCTTGAACTTTCTGTCTTCCTCAGGAATACTCTTTCTGAGAATCAAGGCTGAGATGAATATCATCACATAGGAAGAAACCAGCAGGAATACGTCAACAACAACTACTGTTGAAAATGCGAATTGGCAAAGAATAAGATTCACAATTGCTACGGAGAGAACCGCTACATATGGAACCCCATGCTTCTTGTCACATTTTACAAGAATCGGAGGCGCTAAATAATCATCCGCCAATGCGAAAAAGCCTCTGGAGCCCGATGCAATGTACGTGTTATAAATCGAGCACTGGGCCAATACCGCAACGATTACAAAGAACAGCCCAAAAGCAGGACCCCAGTAATGGGTTACAACGTCTGCATAACCGATGGTACCCGCTTCGGTTCCCCAGTTCTCCCAATCTCCCAGGGATGCCAGTCCTCCCAGCGTTGGGAAGATGTATACCAGTACGATGAGGGGAATGGTAATCATGGTAGCCTTTGGAATAACCTGAGGATTGGAAACTTCTCCGGCGATAGTGGACATGGATTCATATCCGGAGTACATCCACATACCGACGGAAATTCCCATACCGATATAGTAGATCCAATCTGAGGGAGCAATGCCGGAAAGGCCCATAATATCTCCGTCCGCCGTGAAGGGAATAAATGGGTTCTGATTCCAGTTCATAAAACCGCAAATTGCCACCAGTCCAAATGCAATGATAACCAGAATGGACAGCACTGTGCTGACAATACCCACATCCTTTACACCTCGGATATTGATATATGTAAACACCAGAATCATACCGACTTTAAACGCCATTTCAGTACCCCAGCTTAAATTGAACGTATTCGCCAGATATCCGCCGGCCAGTATGACATACAGCGTATTGTCAATATAGATGGAGATCGTTCTCCACCAACCAGCCTGAAAGCCCCAGAACTCTCCGCAAGCTTCCTGCACCCATTTGTAGTAGCCGCCTTCCTGAGGTCTTGCAGATCCCAGTTCAGACGCCACCAAACCCAGTGGTGTGCTCCAGATGAACGGCAGTACGATCAGCATTATAAGCGTAAGACCGGGGCCGGATTCAGGAATCATTTCCTCGATCCCGTACGCTCCGGCTGCACATAGACAAAAAATCATGAATACAACCGTAGAAGTTTTAATGTCATGCTTCTTTAAGCCATGTTCGCCAACATTGACTGCCGACGTCTGCTTATCGACATTGCTCATTAATGTTTCCTCCTTTTCAGAATACAATTAGCAATAAATAAAGGCTTCTTTTAATTTTATTTAATTTTCAGAAAATAGGCAATGACAATTTTGCTTAATATCTCTTACCTACTTGCTTTCATAGCAAAAAAGTGCGTAAACTGCTTCTTTTCTTCCTGTTTTATCAAATAGAACGCCCATCAGAATTCTTTGATGACCAGCGAAAAGCTTCCCTCCAACGAATCAGAGGGAAGCAAACCAGTCATTTTGAATTCTTATTACATTTTATTTAATAGGATATTTCTCATCAAAGGTTACTTCATCAGAGCCAAGGGTAACCACTGTTCTGATCTTCCCTCTCCTCTTCTGCATGGCATAGATCAGAATCGGCAGGAAGATTGCGATCAGCGAGATGATAAAGACAGGCATTCCTCCATCCTCAAATACAAGAAGAATCATTGCGCCAATCTGAAGTGCAATGGCGAAGTATGCCAGTCCGGGGTACCATTTTGCTTTGACCGTCAATACCTCGTCGGGATTGTATCCTCTTTCCTTCAGCTTCTTTCTGAAAAGGACCTGCGAAAGGCAGATGCCTACCCAGCACAATGTTCCGGTGAAGCCCGATATTCCCAAAAGGTTTGCATACAGCGGAAGTCCATTTTCTCCCCAAAGTCCAAGCTCATCTGATGCAAATCCAAGAAGGAAAACAATCCAGATAGGGATGATTGTAAAAATGGTCGCATTCTGAGGCGTGCTGAAACGATTGAGATTTGACAGGAATTTAGGAGCCATTCCTTCGACGGAAAGACCGTACAATGCGCGAACCGTCCCATAAAGACCTGAATTCGCGCAGCTGAACGCCGCTACCAGCGTAACGATGGTAAAGAGTCCCGCAGCCCACTTAAGACCGTATGCACCAAGGGTATACGCAAAGATGGATTCATCCAGCCCCGCTTGTGCATAAGGAACAATCAATGTCAGCAGGAAAACCGGGATCAAGTAGATCAGTATAATACGGAATGCAACTCTGCGACATGCAAGGGGAACATTCGTTGCCGGATCTTGGGTTTCCGCAGCAGAAAGTCCGACAATTTCAGAACCCTGGAAGTTAACCAGTGTCCAGATCATATATGTAATGATGATCAGTCCTCCGGAAGGGAACAGTTTTTCAATTACGTTTCCTTCTCCGCCCAGCAGAACTTTGCCGCCGACAAAGCCGCCAGCCTCAGTGAAAGGATGCAGCGATCCGCCCACAAGCCCCATCCAGATTCCGATTGCACAGATCGAAAAGACTACAATTGCTAAAATTTTAATAATTGCAAGAACGGATTCGATATGACCGAACCATTTTACATGATAAAGATTTACTGCAGTCAGGAGTGCCAGAGATACAATTCCCCAGACAAAAGTACTCCATGCAGGATTTTCAAAGGGCAGCGTGATAAAATAATTCATAAATACAGCGCTCGCCAGTGCTTCCGATGGCACATAGGCTACCCAGTTTGCCCAGAATGCCCAGCCGATGCCCGCCGATGCGGTATCGCCCATAAATTCTCTCGTATATGATACAAACGAACCTCTTCGGGGGATATTGACCAGCAGTTCTGCAAAGGACTGCATGACTCCGAAAATGGTTAGACCTGCTATGGCATATGCAACCAATACAGCGCCGGGGCCCATTTCTGAAAAAGTCAAACCCAATCCCAGAAAATAACAAGAACCGATGATACCGCCCAAGGCAATTAAAGATACATGCCATGGCATAATACCGCGATTCAGAGTGCGTTCACTCTTGGCTACTTCTCTTCCCTGTTCTGACATTAATTATTTACCTCCTTTTTCTCACATAGAACTATGATTAGACTCTTGCATTTT
>JAQSXD010000210.1 GCA_029266295.1 Bacillota bacterium
CAATTGATCGCACCATCAGCCCCTCCCCTTCATATAATGGATATCATAGTATCAAATAGAATGGGGCATCTCAGAAACGGAAGAGACAGCCGGGTTTTGCATGTCGCAGGATCTGTTTTGAGTCGCCTTAATTAACAGGAGAACAATATGGCGATAAAGATATTCATTGACCAGGGCCACAACCCTGTGAATCCAAACGCGGGAGCGGAAGCAGGCGGTTTTCGGGAACAAGATATAAACTACGAAGTCGGCGTCAGACTGGCCGCTCTCCTAAACAGCAATCCGAATTTTGAAGCACGTTTATCAAGAAACTCCCCAACGGAGCAGCTTGGTACAAGTACGACCACAAGTCTTCAGGCAAGAGTCGCTGCTGCCAATCAATGGGGAGCAGACTTTTTTATCAGCCTTCACTGCAATATCAGCGAAATTCTCATTGCTAGCGGCAGTGAAGCGTACGTATACCAAACAGACTCTCCGGCATATTACATGGGCGAACGTATCCTGGAAGGTATAAACTACTATACAGGCCTTCCCAACCGTGGTGTGATGGTTAGAACGAATCTTTATGTTCTGAGAGCCACCTCCATGCCTGCCGTCCTGGTGGAAATGGGCTACCTGTCAAATCCCATCGATCTCAATCTGCTGGTCAACGATCCTCAAAGCTTTGCCAGAGGCATTTACAGCGGGATTCTAACATATTACGGACTCGAGTAGACACCTCCCCGCCTAGAAGATATAATTCCGTAGTCGCTTCAACTTAAAGTTGGAGCGATTTTGTTTCCCCCTATGTTCGCTTTTTGATCTTTCTGCTGCTTTTTTCTGTTTTTTCTTTTTCTGTTTTTCTGTTTTTATCATTTTACACCAAACATGTCTTGACAACATCTTTGCAAGGAGTTATATTGTATATATCGTATATATACAATATTTATATCATATACTTCTTCCAAGGAGGATCAATGGATATCATTATCAGTAATTCCAGCAGCAAACCGATTTACGAACAAATTTCGTCTCAAATCAAAGGGATGATACTGAACGGCACGCTGAATGAAGGGGATGCCCTTCCTTCCATGCGGCTCCTGGCAAAAGAGCTGCGAATCAGTGTCATTACAACCAAACGTGCCTATGAGGATCTGGAACGAGACGGCTTTATTGAAACCGCAACCGGCAGAGGCAGTTTTGTTGCTGCGAAAAACCTGGAGTTTGTTCGTGAAGAGAATCTCCGTATCATTGAAGAAAACCTTCGGAAAGCTGCTGATCTTGCAATTACAGCAAATATCACCCTTGACGAAGTAATCGAAATCCTAACCCTCTTTATGAAGGAAACGGAATAAACGGCTTGTAAATTAGCCGGTAACAGGAGGTATAGAACCGATGAATTATCGCACAGATACAATGCAAAGTTCCATTGACCATGGTCCTCAGCATTCCATTGAACTCACCAACCTCTCCAAAAGCTTTGACCAATTTCAGCTCAAGGATGTGAACCTCACATTACCCAAGGGAAGCATTATGGGCTTTATCGGGGAGAACGGTGCGGGAAAAACCACTACGATAAAGCTCATACTAAATCAACTAAAGGCTGATGCAGGGAACATTTCAATTTTAGGATTTGATCATATCCGTGAGGAAAAAAAGCTAAAGGAAGAAATTGGTGTTGTTTTTGACGAAAGCTATTTCCACGATAATATTAAACCAAAGCACATTTCTAAAATTATGGAACACATTTATAGAAACTGGGATCGGGAGATGTTTTCTCATTACCTGAAAGCATTCCATCTGCCTGAGAATAAGATCATAAAGGATTTTTCCAGGGGCATGAAAATGAAACTCACCCTGGCCACTGCCCTTTCACATCATCCAAAGCTATTGATTCTGGATGAACCCACCAGTGGCCTTGATCCAGTGATCCGAAATGAGATTTTAGACATCTTTCTTGACTTTATTCAAGATGAGGAGCACTCCATACTTTTTTCTTCTCATATCACCAGTGATTTGGAGAAGGTTGCAGATTATATCACCTTCCTCCATGATGGAAAGATCCTGTTCAGCGAATCAAAAGATGACCTTCTCGCAGATTATGGCCTGCTCCTTTGCGGCTCTGCCGATTTTTCTTCCGTTGATAAAGGGGATATCATCGGTCACAGGGAAAACAGGTTCGGTCATGAAATGCTGATTAGAAATAAAGACAAGATGGCAAAGAAATATAAGGGGTTTACGATAGATTCTGTTACACTTGAGGATATTATGCTGTTTTATGTGAAAGGGGATCATTTAAAATGACAGGTTTACTTTTAAAAGACTTTTACTCACTGCGACAATACGGTAAGACGATGCTCTTTATGCTTGTATTTTTCGCATTTCTAAGCTCTGGAATGGATAATCCAGCTAGTTTTTTCGAAGGGTTTATGGTCATCATGTCAATGATGATGGCAATTTATTCTTTTTCTTACGACAATTTAGCAAGATGGGATCGTTTTGGGCTTTCCCTGCCCGTGTCAAGAACAGAAGTCGTTGGCGGAAAATACTTGCTCTCTCTGATCCTCTGCTTGGCAGGTGGCATTCTGGCATTTATCCTTTCCTCAGTGATTCTCGCATTCAGACCTGTGGAAGGGTTTGGACTCAAAGAGCATCTTTTTTCGCTGGCAGGTGTTTCATCCATAGGAATTTTTCTTTTCAGTCTTCTGCTTCCCCTAATCTTTAAATTTGGGGTGGAAAAAAGCAGACTGTTCCTCATCGCCATCTTTGCCGCTCCGACGGCAGCGGTGATCTCCTTCGGACAATTGGGGATCGAACTTCCCTCTCCGGCGTTTCTGCTCGATTTGTTGAAACTCCTGCCGCTGATTGCAGCCGCCTGTTTCATTCTTTCTTTTCTGATTTCCTGCCGCATCTACGGTTCAAAAGAAATTTGAGACGATCACACCGGAAGTTCGTTCGCACCATTTTCCTGACCGGGTATGACAATTGGTTCAATGGAAAGGCAAGCCAGCTTGGAAGCAGGTCCTGTGCTTTTCCATTCCCCGGTACTGCTATCCAGTTGATATGTGATTTCCTTCGTGCCAGTCAAATTAACGTATGCGGTCTTAAGCTCCATGAATACGATCACCCGGTCTGTTCCTGTATTCATGTCAATGCTATGGGCAATCACTTTTACATTGCTGTAGGTCCAATCCGAAGGCAGATCTTGATAAAGATTTTCATCAGCCAAAACTGTTTTGCTGTCAACACCCTTTGGCGCTTCTTCTTCACCCTCGGCCTTTTTTACATCTGCTGACTTTTCTTCTTTTTCTCCATCTCCGGATTTCTCAGCCTTTGCTTCTTTTTCTTCTTTTGCAGCTTTCGCTTCTTTTTCTGCCTGCTCAGAATCCACTGCTTCCTTCAGCTTCCATCCGCGAAGAAGACCCTTCTTGTAAAGAAGATTGTAACTCTTCTCAACGGTTCCTTTTTTCGAAGTAGTCTCTGCTTTGGCATAAACGGTCTCCTCTTTCCCCTCTTCTGCAGTGTCTCTGCTTTCAATCTCAAGACGATTGAGCTCTACTTTTTCTTCCTTTTCTAAATATTTTTTCAGATCTTCTAGAATCTGCTCATCGTCAGGAGGTTCTTTATCTCCTAAAAGCGCAGCAGGATTTGGAAGATCAAAGGGGAGTTTTTTCGTCAGTGCAGGTAAATCAAAGGGCAGTTCAGGCAGCTTGGGCAAATCAAAGGGCAGCTTGTCTTTCACCGTTTGGCTGATTTTTGTGTACATCTTGTTTTCTTCAAGCTCCTGTTTCACCCGGTCACAGCCAAAAAGCAAAAAAGAAACAAGAACAATAAGGATCAAAACCGCTGCCGGTACCATGATCCTCTTCTTGCGTTTCTTCTTATCGCCTTTTTCACCTTTTTTAGTTTTTTTATCGTTTTTTAGAGCAGGAGGAACTTTTGCACCGCATTTGATGCAAAAGTTGCTCCTTTTTCTTATTTTTTTCCCACAATTGCTGCAACGCATATATTATTTCTCTTCGGTTTCGTCTTCACCTTTCCCGATCAATTCATCCAGTTCCTCATCGGACAAGGAATCAAAATCAACGGGTTCGCTGGGGAACTCATCCCCGTCTAAGGGGACGGCTATAATAACATTTTTTGCATCTTCCAAAGTCTCCTCGGGCACATAGAGCTCAATGGGAAATGCACTGTTGGATCCCATGAATATTTCAAGAAAGTTGCTGGCTCCTTTAAACTTCTTTATCGATGGTATGCCTTCACTCCTCAGCTTTGATTCTAATATATCCGCTTCAAAGCTGTTCTTGGCTGTGCAGAGATATACTCCATCCCGCCATACATTCTGATCCTTCTTTTCAAACATGGCTCGCCCAATCCTTTCCCTGTTTTCAGTTGAAATTCAGATTCTAGCAGACCTTATCTTCGATTTCTTTCTTAAGTTTCTCGATAAATTCATCCAGTCCCACTGCCCCCAGCTCGCCTTCTTTGCTGGAACGCACTGTCAAAGTACCCGTTTCCGTTTCCTTTTCACCGATGACACCGATATAGGATACCCTCTCGTTTCTTGCTTCTCTAATCTTATACCCAATTTTTTCGTTTCGAACATCAACTTCAACACGAAAACCTTCATTTGAAAGCCTTTTGCCTACTGTTTCTGCATATTCTGCAAACTTTTCAGTAACAGTCAGCAACTTGATCTGTACCGGAGCGAGCCACAGCGGGAATTTTCCTGCGAAATGCTCGGTCAGGATCCCGATAAAGCGTTCAATGCTTCCGAAGATAACCCTGTGAATCATGATCGGGGTGTGCTTCTCTCCATCGCTTCCAACATAGGTGAGTTCAAAACGCTGAGGCATCTGGAAATCCAGCTGGATTGTTCCACACTGCCAGGTTCTGCCGAGACAGTCCTCTAAGTGGAAATCGATTTTAGGTCCGTAGAACGCACCGTCTCCTTCGTTGATGATGAACGGCAGACCCTTTTCTGTCAGTGCACCCTGCAGTGCGCTGGTGGCCATGTTCCATTCTTCCTCAGTACCCATGGAGTCTTCCGGTCTGGTGGAAAGCTCAACATGATACTTAAAGCCAAAGATATTATATACGTAATCAATAAAATCGATAACGCCTACGATTTCGTCTTTGATCTGCTCAGGCAGCATGAAGATATGCGCGTCGTCCTGAGTAAAGGTTCTGACTCTCATGAGTCCGTGCAGCGCTCCGGAGAGTTCATGTCTGTGAACCTGACCCATTTCCGCCATTCTCATGGGGAAATCTCTGTAGCTGTACATCTTCCGTTTATATGCAAGCATCGCACCGGGACAGTTCATCGGTTTAACAGCATAATCCCCCTCGTCGATCTTGGTAAAATACATATTATTCTGATAGTGGTCCCAATGTCCCGAAGTATGCCAAAGAGCTTCGCTCAAAATCAGCGGTGTTTTTATTTCCTGATAGCCTCTTTCCCTGTGAGCTTTTCTCCAGAAGGTCTCCAGTTCATTTCGGATGACCATTCCTTTGGGCATGAAGAACGGGAATCCTGGGCCCTCTTCATAAATGGCAAAGAGATCCATTTCCTTTCCGATTTTTCTGTGATCCCTCTTCTTTGCTTCTTCCAGCCGTTCCAGGTATTCGTCGAGCTGCTTCTGCTTGGGGAAAGAAGTTCCATAGATTCTCTGAAGCATCTTATTCTTTTCGCTGCCTCTCCAATATGCTCCGGCAACATTCATCAGCTTAACGGCCTTAACGGCACCGGTGGAAGGCATGTGAGGACCGGCACAAAGATCCGTAAAATCTCCCTGCTTATAAAATGATATTACTGCATCCTCCGGAAGGTCTCTGATGAGCTCAACTTTGTAGGGCTCCTGACGTTCCTCCATATATTTAACCGCTTCTTCTCTGGGCAGTTCAAACCGCTCTACAGGGAAATTCTCCTGAACGATCTTTGCCATCTCTTTTTCTAAGGCTGCAAGGTCTTCATCAGAGAAACGGTGTTCCAGATCGAAGTCATAATAAAATCCATTGTCGATAGCCGGGCCAATACCAAGCTTTGCATCTGGGAACAGACGTTTTACAGCCTGCGCCAGTATATGAGAGCTGGTGTGGCGGAAGGTATGATTTCCCTCAGAATCCTCAAACTTCAGGATTTCCAGTTCGCTGTCTTCCTCCAGCTTATAGTCAAGTCCCTGTACTTTGCCGTTTACTTTTCCAGCAACCGCTTCTTTGGCCAATCCGTGGTGGATGGATTTTGCCACATCCAAAATGGATGCACCTTGGTCTGCTTCTCTGACACTGCCGTCCTTTAATGTAATCTTTATCATAGATACCTCCTGGTTAATTTACTCTTATTTTATCTTACTCAATATTTGACAATAAAATTGCCCAATATTATAATGCAACTGTAGAAAATGATAGATCGTAAAAGAATTTTCTTCACGATTGATCAAAAATCGGTGAGGTGATGGACAGTTAACCTCACTATAATTATATGCGATAGGATGAATTTGTCAAGAAAAGGGAGTGGAAACGTTGAAAATAGTATGTATCGGCAACAGTATTGTAAATGGATTTCCCCTGAAGCGCAGCCAGTGCTTTGCCAGTCTGTGGAGAGAAGCCTCTGGCCATGAAATCATAAATAAAGG
>JAQSXD010000211.1 GCA_029266295.1 Bacillota bacterium
AGAGATTACCTCCATCTGCGGCGGTCTGAATATCAATATCGGAACACTGAACAAGAACACAATTCCATCGATGTTTCTGGCAGGAAAGAAAGCCAATGAACTCGGACATAAGGTCTTACTCGATCCGGTAGGGGCAGGCGCAAGCAGGCTTCGTACCGAGACTGCGGCAGGGCTGATGCAGGAGATTCAGTTTGATGTGATCAGAGGAAATATTTCTGAAATCAAAACCCTTGCATCAGGCAGCGGCAGAACAAAGGGCGTTGATGCGGACTTGGCAGAGGCTGTTACGGAACAAACTTTGGACAGCGCGGTCACATTTGTCAAAGAGCTTGCAAAACAGACCGAGAGTGTCATCGCCGTTACGGGAGCAATCGATCTGGTGGCTGACGGAGCACAATGCTATGTAATTCGCAATGGGCGTCCTGAAATGAGTAAGATCACAGGAACCGGCTGTCAGTTGTCCGCCCTGATCACGGCATTTATTACTGCAAATCCGGACCATGTACTGGAGGCTGCGGCAGCTGCGGTATGCGTGATGGGGCTTGCCGGTGAAATGGGCTGGAATAATATGCTTCCAGGTGATGGTAATTCAACCTATCGAAACAGAATCATTGACGCCATTGATCAAATGGATGGAGCGATGCTTGATCAAGGAGCAAGGTATGAAGTGCGGTAAAGAGGATTTATTATTATACGCTGTAACGGATCGCACCTGGTTAAACGGGGAAACCCTGTACAGCCAAGTGGAAAAGGCCTTAAAAGGCGGTGCGACCTTCATACAGATTCGGGAGAAAGCGTTGAACAGGGAAGCCTTCCTTGTGGAAGCCAAAGAACTCAAAGCGCTTTGCAGGGAGTATGCGGTTCCGTTTGTAATCAATGATAACGTAGAGATTGCCATAGAAGCTGATGCCGACGGCGTTCATGTGGGACAGAGCGATATGGAGGCCGGAAGTGTAAGGGAGAAACTTGGCCCGGATAAAATTCTGGGCGTATCGGCACAGACCGTAGAGCAGGCCATTTTCGCAGAACAGAAAGGGGCCGATTACCTCGGCGTCGGAGCGGTATTTCATACCGGGACAAAAGTGGATGCGGATGATGTAAGCCATGAAACACTGAAATCAATCTGTGAGGCGGTAAAAATTCCGGTCGTCGCAATCGGTGGCATCGGCAGAGATAACGTTATGGCGCTGAAAGGAAGCGGAATCAGCGGCGTTGCAGTCGTCAGTGCTTTGTTTGCACAACAGGATATTGTACAGGCAACGGCAGAATTAAAAGAGTTAACCGATAGGATGGTGAAGGCATGATCGCCGGCGCCATATTTGATGTGGACGGAACCCTTCTTGACTCAATGCAGATCTGGAATGATGCGGGTGAGCGATATCTGAGGAACCTGGGCATAAAAGCTGAGCCGGATCTTGGAAAGATCATGTTTTCAATGAGTATGGTGCAGGGAGCGAAATATCTGAAGGAAAGGTACGGGCTGCAACTTGACGCAGATGTAATCATCAACGGAATCAACAGTACCATTCAGGATTTTTATGACAATCAGGTTCCCCTAAAGCGCGGTGTGAAACAGTTTCTTGGTGAAATGAAAGAATGCGATATTAAGATGACCGCAGCCACCTCAAGCGACCGGAGTTTGATCGAAAAGGCTATGGACAGGCTGGAAATTCTGAGTTTCTTTGACCGGATTTTCACCTGTTCAGAGGTAGGAACGGGAAAATCAAAACCCGATATCTATCTTGCAGCAAAGCGGTATATGGATACTGAACTCTCCAATACATGGGTCTTTGAAGATGCGTACCATGCGATAAAGACGGCGAAAAATGCCGGCTTCCGAATCGCTGGCGTATATGATGATTCCAGCATGGAGGTACAGAAAGAAATTCGGGAAATCAGCGATATTTATCTTTATGATTTGTCTGATTTTACAACATTTAAGAGAAGTGCAAACCACAAGTAAGGAGACGAAAATAATTATTTCAGCGGCAAGTCGGGGGCACCACTTTTTGTCGCTTAACAAAATTAATGCGAAACAAATCCATCGATCAGATGGAAGAGGAGAAATTATGAAAACAGCATTAACAATCGCAGGCAGCGATTCCTGCGGAGGCGCCGGCATCCAAGCAGATATTAAGACGATGGCCGCTCATGGTGTTTACGCCATGAGTGCGATAACCGCTCTGACTGCTCAGAATACGACCGGCGTTACGGGTATCATGGAGGTTACTCCGGAATTCCTTGCAGCACAGTTGGATGCTGTGCTTAGCGATATTTTTCCGGACGCTGTAAAAATAGGCATGGTTTCCTCCGCCGGCCTGATTAAAATAATTGCAGAGAAATTAGAAACGTATCGGGTCAAAAATATTGTGATCGACCCCGTTATGGTTGCGACCAGCGGTTCAAGACTGATCAGCGAAGACGCGGTAGATGCGCTCAAGGAAAAGCTTTTTCCCCTTGCGGCCTTACTCACGCCGAACATTCCGGAGGCGGAAGTGCTGTCAGGGATCGAAATTAAAACAACGGACGACATGATCACTGCCGCAGGACGGATTAGCAATCAATACGGCGTTGCAGTACTGTGTAAAGGAGGCCACCGCATCAATGATGCCAATGACCTGCTATACAATGCGGGAAGCTTTCAGTGGTTTATAGGGCAGCGGATCGAAAATCCAAACACCCACGGCACCGGCTGCACGCTATCCAGCGCTATTGCTTCCAACCTGGCGAAAGGCTATGACATAATGATCGCCATTGAGAAATCGAAGGTATATCTATCAGGGGCGCTTGAGGCAATGCTTGATCTGGGAAACGGAAGCGGCCCTTTGAACCACGCCTTTGGTATTAAAGGAGAATGCTGGGAGGTGGAATTATGAGCAGCAAGAGAACTTCCGTACTAAGCAACGGATTGATCTGGTTCGGTGCCGCTGTATCCATGGCGGAGATTATGACAGGAACTTATTTTGCTCCTCTGGGTTTCGCAAAGGGAATGCTCGCAAGCATCATAGGTCACGTGATTGGCTGCACGATGCTGTTTTTAGCGGGGTTGATTGGGGCACGAACAAGGCGAAGCTCGATGGAAACGGTAAAAATGAGCTTTGGTCAGAAAGGGAGCATCTTGTTTGCCGTATTGAACATCTTACAGCTGGTAGGCTGGACAGCCATCATGATTTATGATGCGTCCCTGGCGGCAAATGGGATCATGGAGACGGGCCCATGGGTTTGGTGCGTTGTTGTCGGTGCACTGATCATCGTATGGATTCTGATCGGCATGACGAACCTTGGAAAGCTTAACATCGTAGCAATGACAGCGCTTTTCCTCCTGACGCTGGTGCTCTGCAAGGAAGTTTTTTCGGGAAATACAGCTGGTTTTATATCGGATGATTTCTTAAGCTTTGGCTTGGCAGTAGAATTAGCGGCAGCAATGCCTCTGTCATGGCTTCCCTTGATCAGTGATTATACAAGAGGGGCGGAGAGACCTTTGGCAGCTACGGCGGTGAGCACCGCCGTGTACGGTCTGACAAGCTGCTGGATGTATACGATCGGTATGGGGATGGCGCTCTATACAGGAGAATTCGGTATCGGGCAGATTATGGTCAAAGCGGGATTAGGCATAGGGGGCTTATTGATCATCGTTTTTTCAACGGTAACCACTACCTTTATGGATGCATTTTCAGCAGGAGTGTCCACCGAATCGATCACCGGAAAACTGAAGGCAAAATGGGTCGGCGTTATTGTAACAGTTATTGGAACCATTGGGGCAGTGCTGTATCCGATGGATAACATTATGGACTTCCTGTACCTGATTGGGTCCGTTTTTGCTCCAATGATCGCAATTATGATTACCGACTTTTTTCTGCTAAAGAAA
This sequence comes from Bacillota bacterium, assembly GCA_029266295.1. Classification (GTDB taxonomy): domain Bacteria; phylum Bacillota; class Clostridia; order Peptostreptococcales; family Anaerovoracaceae; genus Anoxybacterium. The sequence continues at coordinate 3,869 of JAQSXD010000211.1, forward strand.
GACGGCACAGCTCCCGGAGCGAATTTGGTCAATCTGGCAATATGGCTGGCAGGCTTTATCATCTACCGCGTGTTAATGCACGTGGACATGATTCTTGGCAATACATTGCCCGATATGCTGATTACGGTTGGTATCTGCCTTCTTGTAAATAAGATATTGAACCGACGGTTTCGTAAAACGATGCAGCGATAGCATTGGAGTGATTATAATACTACCTCTTACATCAGTGGATATAAAAAATGCGAATAAAGTGCGTTTCCGAAATACAGGAACGCACTTTATTTGTATTGAAAGAAGGAATCGGATTTGAGTTGAGCAAAATTGAAATGAAACCCTTTGCCGTTTCATATATTGATCATATGGAGGATCGGTTATGGGAATGAGTCTAAGAAAAAAGGCCTTTATATCAGTCGTCGGCATTGTTTTACTTGGAGTTATTTGTTACTTTATACTGCCTAATTTCATAAACTTGTCTGCAAAATCATCAAATAAAATGATTGCAGGAGGTATTCTTTGCTCATCATTGCATGATTCGGACGAGTATATCCCAGTAATGAACCAAGACGACATTAGCAGTGAACGTTTTCAAAGGCCGTCGAAAGAGCTTCCGTACTCTAATCCATATACCTTTAAGGACTTCGGAAAAGATAATGAGAAACCGCCGATGGTAGCAAAGAAATTTGAAACCGCCGAGGATTTGATTCTTGCATACTATGGAATATTGCGGGAAGCCTCCAATATGGTTGGATATTCGGGTGGATGTGGTACGATTGGATGGTCTGGATTACCTTATCCCTACGCATTTGAATTATTGACAAAAGCAACGCAAAAGGAAATGTTATTTGATCATTTTGTTGATTCATTTAATGGGATTGGATATACAACCCTTTTGAAACTGCTTCCCGCATGCGCGCCTCCCGATACACTTCCCGGTACTAAATACTATATGGTTGAAATTGAGACGATAACCGGAGCGAAAATAAAAAATGATCAGGAGTATCCTCAAGGCAGTCAATTTGCCTATTATTACGGACTGATTGCAGTTGAGAAAACTCCTGATGAAGGTTGGAAGATTAAGGATATTTACTATATTCCTGAGGATTTTCTTTGTGCGCCCATGCACAGTTGGTTTTATCTTTCTGATGCCGTAGTGCAAATCGTTTACGGCGATAATCTAAAACTAATTGATACAATCGATAGAACCGAGCAAAACGACGATCTGATCAGTATTTATGCGTCTGGAAACGGAACAAACTACCGGTTTGATTTTGTCAGACTTACCAATGGCTATGATATTCTTCTTCATGAATCTATTCTTGATCATGGAGAATGGAAAGAAACAAGCCTGTTGGGCGATAAATGGAACGATATGAAGTTGACTATAGAAAACAGCCAATTGCATCAAGCGATATGATTGGGCGATCGCTTAGCGCGGTAACGCGCCACATCGCCTGGAGCTTATGAAATAATAAACTCAGTTTTCGTTCCATAATAGGTCAGCTCCAATTTATGCATCGCTCTGGTACAAGCAATATATAGAAGGCTTCTGTCCATTTCTGTAGTATAACAATCATTCGAAACATTGGGCACAATGACTTGGTCATATTCCAACCCTTTTGACATATGTGCTGATGAAATGATAATACCTTCCTTAAATTCACTGCTGGTGAAACTCAAGAGCAGAATATCATTGTGAATCGCCTTTAAGTTCTCATATAGCTCGTTTGCCTGTTTCTGCGATTTGCATATAATTCCGAGGGATTGATACTCGGATTGCTTGAAACGTTGGATTAGATCCAGTATTTTATTAAATTGGTCGATTGGTGAATTACAAACACTTACACAAGGCGTATCACCATGCCGTTCAATCGGGATCAAATTTTTATTTTCCTGTATCCTTTGAGCAAACTGCGTAATCTCAATTGTTGAACGATAACTTTTACATAATTCCGCACAATCGCAGTCTTTGAAAAAAGGCTGTATTTTTTCTGCTGTGGAAGAACTGTATGGATTAACACTCTGATTGCTGTCTCCCAAAATTGTCATTTTACAGGCGAACAGCTTCGCCAATACTGCATATTGAATCGGGGTGTAATCTTGCATTTCATCGACAAGCAAATGCTGTATTGATTTGTAATCCTGTTTGACGCCGTCAAAATGTAGCTTAACATAGATGTATGGGTATACATCACAAAACTCAAATGAATTTTTTTGATGAAATTGAAATAAATTCTCCTGATTAATATAGCGGTAGAAATTCTGATATAAAGAAATCGCGCTTGGATATCGAAACATTTTTAATATACTGGCTCTCAATTGACTTGCTATTTTAGAATCCGGCTTTTCTTCATAAATCATTCTATATTTTTCAATCACTTCGTCTGCAATTTTCTTCAATCTTTCTTTTATGGGAATCCGCTTGAGTGCCTGATACCTCCTAAGCAGGTCTGCCTTGGAAATAGGATAGGCACCAAGCTTCAGGTCAATCGGATCGAAATAGTGATCATTGGCATATTCAAGATAAGATTTGAGCTGCTCCACAAAATGATTCGTCGATTTAAATCTGATTCGAGCAACCGCTTCGACACCTTCTGTTTCCAGAAGACTCTCAACCTGTTCGGAAAAAGTTTGATAGCGGTATTTCTTCTCCATAATGCCTGTGGCAATATCATCAAAGCCGCTTTCTAAAATGTTTTCTTCTCCCAATTCCGGCAA
>JAQSXD010000212.1 GCA_029266295.1 Bacillota bacterium
AGAATTTTGGAACATTACCGCAATGCTGATGAATGAGACCAAGGGCAAGGAAAAACAAAAGAAGTTTGCTGCAAAGCTCACGGAACACAAGGGAAAGAAAATAACGGTGTCCAATAAGTCAGAAGCGGATCATATTTTATCTGAGCTTAATGGGAAAGAGTTTGTCATACAGAAAATCGAGGAACGGGAAAAGGTTAGAAAACCAAATCCTCCTTTCACCACAAGCAGTCTTCAGCAGGAAGCATCTACGAAGCTGAACTTCTATACCAAGAAAACCATGCTTATTGCCCAGCAGTTATATGAAGGAATCGAGATCAAAGGCCACGGAACCGTAGGGCTTGTTACGTATATTCGTACGGACTCTGTCAGAATCTCAGACGAAGCGCAAAACGCAGCTATGGAATATATCAAGGACAAGTATTCTGACAGTTATTTAGGAAACCATGTATTTACCAACAAGAAGAAAGATGTACAGGACGCTCATGAGGCAATCCGCCCTAGTATCGTAACTTTGCATCCTGATGAAATCAAGGATTCACTAACCAAGGACCAATACAGCCTCTACAGGCTGATCTGGTCTCGTTTTATTGCCAGCAGGATGGCAGCAGCAATTTATGATAGCGTCAGCGCAGAGATCGTAAATGGAGATTATACCTTTAAAGCCAATGGCTCGAAAATGAAATTTGATGGATATCTCAAGGTCTATAACAATGTGATCGATGAGGATGAAGAGAAGATGCTGCCGCTGCTCAAGGAAGGCGACAAGCCGTCGCTCCTAGACATGCTCAGTGAACAGAGCTTTACCCAGCCACCATCCCGCTTCAGCGAAGCTTCTTTGGTCAAGGATCTGGAGGATAAGGATATCGGCCGACCGAGTACTTATGCACCGATCATTGCGACGCTCATCGAGCGGAAATATATTACGCGGGAAAAGAAGATGCTCAAACCTACAGAGCTGGGCTTCATTGTCACGGATTTGATGGAAACCTATTTCAAAGAAATCGTTGATGCGGGATTTACCGCCGATATGGAAGATAAGCTTGACGATATTGAAGTAAAAAATACCGAGTGGAAAACCATCATCGCAGATTTTTATGGTATCTTGGAACAGGAACTGCAGGTTGCGGACGAAGCCATTGAAAAAGTAAATATTGAAGACGAACTGACGGATGAAATCTGTGAGGTCTGCGGAAAGCAAATGGCCATTAAACATGGTAGGTTTGGCGAGTTTTTGGCGTGCAGCGGTTATCCGGAATGCAAAAATACGAAACCCATTGTCAGCAAAATTGATGTTAAATGCCCCGATTGCGGGAAAGATATCATTGCGAGGAAGAGTAAAAAAGGGCGTGTGTTTTATGGATGCAGCGGCTATCCGGATTGCAACAAGCTATATTGGAATAAACCGGTCGACAAAAAATGCCCCAACTGTTCTTCTCTTCTTACGGAGAAAAAAACAAAAACAACAAATTATTTGTGTTCAAATCCCGAATGTGGGTATAAAGAATAAGTCGATTTATCACGAATAAATGATTCGTGATTTCATAGGAGGTAGTAACAAAATGGGAGATTTTCACGCAACTACAATCGTTGCTGTCAGACGAAATGAGAATGACATCTGTATTGGGGGAGATGGCCAGGTCACGATGGGACAGAGTGCCATCATGAAACAAACCGCGAAAAAAGTAAGGAAAATATATAAAAATACAGTGATCACCGGTTTTGCCGGATCAGTTTCCGACGCATTTGCACTGACTGAAAAATTTGAAAAGAAGTTGGAAGAGCACCCAGGAAATTTGAAACGTGCTGCTGTGGCATTGGCGCAAACCTGGAGATCAGATAAGGCTATGAGGAACTTGGAAGCGCTCATGGTAGCTGCCGACAAAGAGAGCCTTCTGGTGATTTCAGGAAACGGTGAAGTCATTGAGCCCGATGATGATTTTATTGCCATTGGTTCGGGAGGAAACTTTGCGTATGCTGCAGCCAATGCACTTTTTAAGCATACGGAGATGAATGCTGAGGAAATCGTGCGGGAAGCATTAAATATTGCTTCGTCTATTTGTGTCTACACGAATAGCAACATTTCCGTTGAAAAGCTGTAAGGGGGAATAGAGATGAGCACACTGTATAGCATGACTCCGAAAGAAATTGTGAAAGAGCTGGATAAATATATTATCGGTCAAGACAGCGCTAAGAAATCAGTAGCAGTAGCACTTAGAAACCGATACAGAAGAAGTCTGCTTCCCGAGGAAATGCGAGAAGAGATCACACCGAAAAACATTCTTATGATGGGTCCGACTGGTGTGGGAAAGACTGAGATCGCAAGAAGACTTGCAAAACTTATGGATGCGCCATTTGTTAAAGTGGAAGCTACAAAATTTACTGAGGTCGGATATGTGGGCAGAGATGTGGATTCCATGGTTCGAGATCTGGTGGAAGCATCCATCCGTATTACCAAACAGAACCGTCTGCAGGAGAAATACTCCATCGCAGAAGAAATCGCTGATGAAAAAATTATTGAGGCGATTATACCAGGAAAGAAAAAACCAGCCCAGAGTTCCGGCGGAGTGAGAGGGCCATTTGATTTTATCCTGGGTGGAGGCTTTCAGGCTAATCAGAACAGCCAGAATCAGATTCCAGGAGCAAAGGACGAGACCCAGTCAGAGAAGGGCGATGTGGAACTGGCTAGAGAGCAGGTCAGACAGCAGCTTAAGGACGGTCTTCTGGAAGAGCAGTTTATTGAAATCGAAGTCAATGATACCCCTAAGATCAACAATTTGGATCTCGGAAATGAGGGTATGAGCATTGCCATTGGCAATATCTTCGGTGATATGATGCCACAGAAAAAGAAAAACAAGAAGGTTCGCGTAAAGGATGCAAGAAAAATATTACGGGAGCAGGAAGCCCAGAATCTCATCGACATGGACCAGGTTACAATAGAAGCGCTGGAAAATGCCGAACAAAACGGTATTATATTCATCGATGAAATCGATAAGATCGCTTCCGGCTCTGGGTATCGCTCAGGGGCTGACGTATCGAGAGAAGGCGTTCAAAGAGATATTTTGCCTATCGTGGAAGGTAGTGTCATCAATACGAAATATGGTCCTGTCAAAACAGATCACGTTCTGTTTATCGGGGCTGGAGCGTTCCATATCTCCAAACCTACGGATCTGATCCCAGAACTTCAGGGACGTTTTCCAATCCGTGTGGAACTGGAAAATCTCACGAAGGAAGCTTTTGTTCAGATCCTAACCGTGCCGGAAAATGCGCTGCTGAAGCAGCATAAAATGCTTCTTGAGACAGAAGGAATCAAAGTGACTTTTACGGATGATGCCGTGGAGGAAATCGCCACAATGGCGTTCCTGACCAACGAGCAGACAGAAAACATCGGAGCCAGAAGACTTCACACTGTAATGGAGAAACTTTTGGAAGAAATTTCTTTCAATATTCCGGAAATGAACGAGGAAGAGATCGTCATTGATAAAGAGTACGTCAAAGAGAAATTTATTGACCGAATCCACGCAGACGACATCGATCGGTATATCCTGTAATATAATTAAAGAAATCGAACGTAACGTGAAAGGCCAGCATCTTGCATACTGCAACTGCTGGCCTTCCATTATTCTTCCAGAAGAAAAACGCTTTCAACCGGAAGCTCCAACAATTTGGCGATTTTCATGGCCAAATCAAGTGTCGGATTGTACTTGTTGTTCTCGATCGCATTAATCGTTTGCCGGGTTACTCCCAATTGTGAAGCCATATCTTCTTGGCGCAACCCTAAATTTTTCCGTAACTCTTTGATCCGATTTTTCACTCCGTAGCCCTCTTACGAATTAAAAAAATAAAGGAGGCTGCCGAACGCCAGCAGAAGCAGGATGCAAATTGCAGCGCTAAACATATATTTGCGCCCGTTTGCATCATCAACCTTGGATTTTAAAATTTGGCTTATTAGAAAATAAACGATCATCTGCATACCAAAAAGAAAAGAAGCAACAGAAACTTGCTGTTTATGCAAGTAATCATAGACACTCCAAGCAAACAAAGCAATGGCCGTAAAAAACCAACTCCATTTAATCGCACTCAGATTGATGTTCATTTCCATTTCGTCCATCTTTTTCATATAGTATACTCCTTTCGAAATGTCAAAAACATTTGACATTTATAGTATGACTTCTTTGTATCAAAATGTCAAGAATGTTTTACATTTCGCTACTGACTCCCTTGCTTTATCTTGTACTATGTTGATGTTCCAGCAAACGTCAGAAGCTAGACTCCAACGGTGTTCGTCCAAATTGTACAGAATGATGAAACTTTTTTGAACAATCAAAAAAATCTATTTTACATTGGCAATATTTCATATATAATGATTACAATTGGATTAATATTTAACAATCACAATTGCGCAATCACTTATTTTAAATAATGAGAATAAATAATAATGGAGGATTTTATGGAAAGGGATATACTTACCAAGGTAAGAAAGCTGAACTGGGTACTCCAGGAAAGCGCTTCCGGCGTTTTTTCGTTCAATGACCTTTGCGGGATATTGAGCGATCTGATGGATGCAAATGTTTACATTGCCAATAAAAGAGGAAAGGTGATAGGCGTTCATTACAAGATAAAATCGGACAGCTCAACAATCACTGACCCTGAAACAGGTAGTGAAAAGTTCCCCAATGAGTACAACGAAGCTTTGCTTAAGGTCATTGAGACAGAGGCTAACCTGAAGGCTGAGGAAGCACTGGAAATCTTTAAATACGACTACGATACCTATGACAAGCTTCACACGATCATACCGATCCTTGGCGGCGGACAGAGGCTGGGAACTTTAATCTTGACACGATATAAGCCGGAATTCACAGATGAGGATCTTGTACTGGGAGAATACGGTGCAACCGTTGTAGGTCTGGAGATTCAGCGTCGTAAGACTCTTGAAATTGAGGAAGATGCAAGAAAGAGAGCAGTGGTACAAATGGCTATTGGAACACTGTCTTATTCAGAAATTGAAGCAGTTCAGCAAATTTTTGCAGAGCTTAAGGGCACAGAAGGTCTTCTTGTTGCAAGTAAGATCGCCGACAGATCAGGCATCACGAGGTCTGTTATTGTCAATGCGCTGCGCAAGTTGGAGAGTGCGGGTGTTATCGAATCTCGTTCACTCGGAATGAAGGGCACTCACATCAAAATTCTGAATGGAAAGTTTATGGAAGAATTGGATAAGCTGGAAGTTTAGCTCTGTACCTGAATTACATTAGGAGGCGTCATAAAATTTACTTAATCTAATAAAATATGTGTCAAATTTACCCCAAGTATCATATTCTGAAGTACTTGGGGGTTTTTTTATGAAACAGAGAAGAAAGAGAGACAAGCGGAAAAGCATAAAATGGTTTGTTTGTCTGGTGTTGCTTTTGGTACTGACTGTTTATAGTGCTGTTTTTACAGAAAAAATCATTAAACCCAACCTTGCTTCTATTGCAGAAGTCAAGGTAAAAGCTATGATGACAAGAATTGTAAATGAGGCCGTCCGCGAACAGTTTGTCAACGATGTCGATGTAAAAGGCTTATTGACGATTAAAACTGATCAGGAAGGCAATATTACATATGTGGAATCCAATACGACCGCTATGAATGCCCTTGCAACCAACTTGACGCAAGCTGTGCAGAATCAGTATAAATGGGAGGATGCTTCCATGATGCGCGTTCCCGTAGGTAGTATTGTAGGAAGCCAAATTTTATCCCAGTTCGGTCCTTATGTTACGCTTAAGGTACTCCCCATCGGAACATCCAAAACCAATTTTAAAACGGAATTTGAGAGCATGGGGATCAATCAGACAAAATATAAAGTATATCTTGAAATGGATAGTCAGGCGAAAGTCTTAGCACCATTTTCCATAAACAATATTGATGTACAGAATACTATATTGATTGCAGAAGCGATTATTGTCGGTGAAGTTCCCAATTCCTATATCAATGTGCCGCCGGGTTCGGCGATGGATGCTACCAACTTTTTCGCTGACTGATTGTAATACTGCAAAATTTTCCTCGCCAGGCAATGCCAAGTTTTAAGTGTTACAGCGGTACTGGATTTATGGTATACTATTAAAGGCAATCTTTGGATTGCCGTATGAATGAGTCATGAAGGTATAAATGAGGAGCGAATGTCCAGTAAATAAATTTAACATGGCATTGGCTCGGAAATGTAAATAAGGAGTACAGATTTGAGATTTACAGATGATAATATGGTCCTGCAAAATGAAGCATACCGTGCAATTCTTGCAGGCGTTCAGCTCGATCAGGATATTTCCTATTCTATGAAAGAACTATGGTCCCTTGCGGAGGCGGCGGGAGTCGATGTAGCAGGGGAAATGATACAAAATAAAGAAAGACCGAATACCGCCACATATATCGGAAAGGGCAAGGTGGACGAGCTTGCTGAGCTGTGTCGAAATATGGAAGTAGACACAGTCATTTTTAATGATGAGTTATCCGGTATGCAGCTCCGAAATCTGGAAGAGAGACTTGACGTCAGAGTAATTGATAGAACCATATTGATTCTTGACATCTTTGCTTC
>JAQSXD010000213.1 GCA_029266295.1 Bacillota bacterium
GGTTTTCGGTTTTACTTCCGATGTATAATAGTATAATACCACAGATTTGTGGATTAAAACAGCCTAAAACTTTTTCTGGTTTTGGAAAATTATCTACATTTCGTTGATCAATGTATCAAAGCATGCAAGGTCGAATTCAACAATGTCATATTTTTCGGTATGAATCAAGATGTCATGAACGTGTGTGGATTTGAATTCCATGATCAGATAAACCTCTTCTACCTCTTCCGGTTTAATGGTGACAATACAAGGGGTTATGTAATCCGAAAATTCTCCTTTACCCACGATCACCGGGTATTGGTTATATTTTGTTTTCACAATGATGGGGTTCTCCAGTTTCACCTGTTTGGTCTCTGTGGCTTTTCTGAGGTGTTCCAGTGTCTCTGCGTCCAGTTTCATCAAATACATACCTGATCCTCCTTTAACCTATTTTTTGTTTTAGTAATTCTGAGCGGACCGCTTCATCTCCTGCTGGATTCGTCTGTCTGATTCTCGTTTAGCCAGATCGTCTCTCTTGTCGTAGTTTTTCTTTCCTCGTGCTACAGCAATTTCCATCTTGGCAAGGCCTTTTTCATTGAGAAAGACGTTGAGCGGCACCAAAGTCAGACCCTTCTGGGTCGTATAGCCGATGAGCTTTCTGATCTCCTGCTTGTGCAGCAGCAGCTTTCTCGGCCGCAGCGGATCTACGTTGTAACGGTTGCCCTGTTCGTAGGGGCTGACGTGCATTCCGTAGATGAGGAGTTCGTTTCCATCTATCTTTGCATAGCTTTCCTTTAAGTTGAGGCGGCCCTGACGCATGGACTTGATTTCGGTCCCGGTCAGCACCATGCCTGCCTCATAGACCTCTTCAATGAAGTAGTCATGTCTGGCCTTCTTATTATTTGCTAAAATCTTTTTTTGCTTCATTTCGTCACCTGTCCGTAATCATATTCGATGGTTCCAAGCGGTGCTTCCCTAGTTTGACTGATTGATTAGACCGATATCACTGAATGGATACAGTCTCAGATCTACCCTGCCCAAAATGTCGGACACAGCGATTTCACCGATGCTGGGATCACGGCTGTCCATGCTGTTGGGGCGGTTGTCTCCCATGACAAAGATGTAGCCTTTGTCAACGGTAAATGGCGTCATATCGCCGGGAGTTACACCTCCGTAGATGTAGCCCTCATCAAGCGCCTCTCCGTTGCGGTAAACCACACCGTCCTTAATCTCGATCACATCATTTGCAATTCCGATAACCCGCTTGATCAGGTCCTTTTCTTCGCCGCTGTCGCTGTAGATGTGCGCCTTGAATACAATGATGTCGCCCCGCTCCGGCTCGCCGGCAAGATATGGGATCTTGTTGACGATCAGATAGTTATTAGGTGATATGGTCGGATACATGGAAAATCCCTTGACCAGCGTCGGCTTAATAAAGGTTGTAATTACCAGCGCAATCACCAGCGCCAGTATGATTGTTTTTGCAAATTCTATAATTGTTTTTTTCATATTGTTTTTTCCCCTTAATCCCCTAGTGTCTTGCCAGACTTAAGAAAGACACGAATTCATTTTACCCAACCGCTAATTCAGCAGACCAATTTCATTGAACGGATAAAGACGGAATACCGCTTTTCCGTAAACGTCTGAGATTTTAATACATCCGACGCTGGGATCACGGCTGTCCGTGCTGTTCTGACGATTGTCACCCATGACAAATAAGCTGTCTTCCGGCACCGTCAGATCCTCTATGTAGCCTGAAGTATATGCCTCCAAGGTATATGATTCCTTTTGTTCTTCCCCGTTGATGAAAACTTTTCCTTCTTCAATCCTGACGGTATCGCCCGGCAGGCCGATGACACGCTTGATCAGAAGTTTCTCGTCTCCCGACTGAGTTTTCAGATTGGTATGGAAAACAATGATGTCTCCCGGATTTGGTTCGCCGAAGCGATAGGCCTGTTTACTCAGAAACAAAAAATTGTATTCCTGCAGGGTGGGCATCATGGACGTCTCCCTGACAAATGTTGGTTTGATAAACTGCAGGATGATCACTGCGATAATCACTGCGATGAGAATGTCCTTTACCCATTCTTTCAACTCATTCATATTCATTTTATCCATATTTCTCTTTCATTGTTCATTTATTTTTTGAGGACTTTATTCCTCAGCTTCTTTTTTTAATCTATTTTTGCGATTTCACGAAACGGCCAAATAGTGAAGGAGCAATACCCGCGAAGATCCCTCATGTTCAAAGGGCCTACCCGAGGATCTCTGCTGTCAATACTCTCTTCCCGGTTGTCACCCAGAACGAAAATTTCCTCCTCACCAAGGGTCAGAGGTCCGATTTCTCCTTCTGTGGTTCCCGATATGTAAGGTTCTTCGAGCAACTCCCCATTCCGATAAACCCTGCCATTCTTGATCTCAATTTTGTCGCCGGGCAAGCCGATGACACGGCGTATGGTATGATCTCCCTTCTCACCTTCATCGATAAAATCGGACCGAAATGCTACCACCTGTTGAAACTGAGGTGCACCCCTTACTGATGAGTAGGTTTGCTTTGATACGATAATCACCTCACCATCGCTGATGCCCGGGAGCATGGCGCTGCCGTCAGAGGTAATGGGTTTGACAAACATGGTGATAAGCCAGGCAAGTATCACGGGATAGATGTAAATCCTATATTTTTCCTTGAAAGGTCTGTTATCTTCGTAATTTGCCATAATCATCTCCTATCTTGTTAGCCGAAGAGACGCTCCTGGATGGACTCAAAATTTGCAGGCAGATTTGCCTTCACTTCCAATCCCTTTATATATTCCAGGGTTTCAGCGCCGTCGTCAAAGCACAGCCGATAAGCGTGAAGCAGCTGTGTGGAAAGTTTGAACTCATTTGCGATTTTTTTATCCCTGGCAGAAGATCCGTACTTGGCGTCTCCGATTACAGGGTAGCCAGCCTTTGCAAGGTGCGCACGGATTTGGTGAGTTCTTCCCGTAACAAGCTCCACTTCCACCAGCGTATAGCCTTTTGAAGCTTTCAACGGTCGTGCGACGGTTTCCATCACCTTTCCGCCTTCAGCTGCAAGGTCCAGTACTTTTACGGTATTGCTGTTTTCATCCTTTTCCATTTTGTCCTTTAACTGCAGGCTTTTATTCAGTTCTCCATGAACAATGGTCAGGTAATATTTTCTGACATAGCCCCGTTCGCGAATCATCAGGTTTAGACTTTGAAGTGCCCGGTTGTTCTTGCCGAAAATCACAAGTCCGGTGGTGTTCCGGTCCAAGCGGTTTACAGGGGAAGGAACGAATGTCCTCTCTCTTCCCGGCAGGTATTCACCTTTTTCCGCAAGATAGCCAGCAACCTGATTGGCAAGGGTGTTCTTTTTTTCCGTTTTGTCCCCATGAACCAAAAGTCCGAAGGGCTTTTCCACGATGAGCACATTCTCATCTTCATATGCAATCTTAAACTGTTTTTTAGCTTTGCTGAGGATTTTCTTTTCCTGAAAGGCCGCAGCCTCTTCTTCTGAAATGTAAAGGCTGAGCTCGTCGCCCAATGCAAGAAGGGTTTCCTCCGTAGCCCGCTTCCCGTTGACCTTGACATTCTTTCGTATCATTTTGTAAATATGGCTCAAAGGAGCATTCTTGAAGTATTTTTTCAAGAACCTGTCCAATCTCTGATTTTCTTCATTACTGCTTATGGTTATCTTTATCATTTGTCACCTGCAGCATCCGCCAGCAAAGTTTTCTGCATTCACCGAAGATACTGATTTCCTAAATTAATTCAAATTAGATTATACAACATATGGATAATGAAATATACCCATGTAAACAAAACTTAATAAAAAACAGGGGATTATTGTTTGTTATTATCCATCAATTATGATAAACTAAAAATCAGTTCAGGGAAGCTCTTTTTCTCTGATTTCAGTGCCTGATCTCGTCTGTCCGGGTACTGGGAATATGAAACGTCAGCAAACAGGGGGACACACAAATGAAAAAGCTTAAAGATATTTTCTATGATATGAACGATATATTGGTGGCGCTGATTATTGTTGCGGTCGCCGGCCTGATTATCTCATCAAATATTGACACCATTCTGGCCTACCCCTCCCGGATCGCGGAGGAAATTCAGGTGCCGGAGAAGGAAACGCCGACCAATTATGCCGATAACCCACCCATCACAGATCCTGGAAGCGATACACCGGATCAGTCTGGAAACACAGACGGGACTGCAGGCGGTCAGCCTGATGGCAGTCAAAGTCAGACAGGTGACGGAAATGGAACACAAGGACAGAACGGAAACGACAGCCAAAGCCAGACCGGCGGGCAGCAAGGCGGAAGCTCCCAGGGAAATTCCGGTACAGGGGAAGTGGTCAATTATTCGGTTTACATAGCGCCTGGTTCTACCGGCGAACAGATTGCCGATATTATGATCGGCGCGGGACTCTTTAGCAGCAGGCAGGAATTTATCAATGCAGTGAATGCAGTGGGAGCGGAAAGCAAGCTTCAGGCAGGAACCTTTATCATTCCATCCAATTCAACACCCTCACAGGTTATTTCCATTATTACAAAATAGTGATTCGTATAAGACCGGGGCTAAACCAGCACCCGGTCTTTCTTATTATGGAATGTATCCTTTTACTATGGAACCTGTCATCTAATCAAGAAACCAGTCATCAGTTATAAAACGGCACGGCTTCCGACCGCTGCCGGATCAATCCTCCGTTTCAAGAAGGTGGATCAGTTGATCAAGCCGCTCTCGCTGCTCGCCGTTCATCATTGCCCGCAGCGCTTTCACAGTTTTCATCTGCTTTTCAAACTGTGCCTTATCCTTTTTCATGGTCTTTTTGACTTTTAATATCTCATCGATCAGTTCCTGATCGCTTTTTCCCTTGTATTTATCGGCCAGGTTGGACATTTTATCCTTCTGAGGGGCCGTATTTCGTTTAAACCCCATTTGCTCGGCCAAGTCCATCATCAATTTTTCATTGACATCCATAATAACCTCCTTTCCGGATACGCCCTAACGTCTCATCGTCCCGCAGGCAAACCGCCGGCATCGATTGTTGAAATTTTTTCTATTATCTGTGCGTTTCAATGGGGCGAAGCCACGTTATAATATATGCACAAACTGGTCTTTGTTTTCATATTATAGTGAATAAAACTTTTCTGGACCGAAGGCATAAGGCAAAACGGCAATGTCCCTTTCAGGGACTCCTACGTAAGCTGCGCTTACTACGCTGTCCGTTTTTCCATTCTGGCTAAAGCCAGGAAAAAAAGGCGGGATTGGAGGTACGATACATATGAACCCTGCTTTGATTGGAATCATCATATATTTGCTCTCTCAGGGCTCAGGAAAAGGTCTTGGGGGACTTTTTCCGTCCTCTGGAATCGGTAAGTTGGGCATACCTTCCATTAATCGGGGAGTTTCATCTGCCAGACTGGGAATCCCGGCTTTGAAAGATCCCGGATACTTCGATACCTTCCGCATGGAACTTCTTCTGGATCGACTCCATAATATGACCCAAACCCTGGAGAAAGTCAATCACCTGAATCAGATGCGCGGAGTACCGATGAACCGTGATAATTCCATTGACCGGATTCAGGAATCTCTCGAAGCGGTTCGGGGGCTGCTCTACAGCAACAAGTCTACAAAACAGATCGATAAACTCTCAAACACTCTCTCAGGGGTCAAAAGAATTGGTGACATGCAAGGGATTATGACCAACATGGGACCAATTCTATCCATGCTTTCTAATGAAAATGATAAATAGTTACCAAAAATATAAAAAACATATATGCAATCCTTCCAATTTAGGGTATAATACCTGTAGTTGATATTGTAATTCATATATAACTAACATCGAATAAAAATAGGAGGGATTTATTATGGCATTTGTAACAACAAAAGACATGTTTGCAAAGGCTTTAAAAAGCGATCACGCTGTTGGAGCCTTCAATGTAAACAACATGGAAATTATCCAGGGTATTGTTGATGCTGCAACAATTGAAAACGCACCCCTGATTCTTCAGGTATCTGCTGGTGCAAGAAAATATGCAAAGCCTACTTACCTTGTAAAGCTGGTAGAAGCTGCGATTGAGGACTCCGGTCTTGACATTGCACTTCATCTTGACCACGGTGAAGATTTCGAAATCTGTAAGAAATGCGTTGATGACGGTTTTACATCCGTTATGATCGACGGTTCTAAGCATTCCTTTGAGGATAACATCGCATTGACCAAGCAGGTAGTTGAATACGCACACGCAAAAGGTGTTGTAGTAGAAGCTGAGCTTGGCAAACTTGCCGGTATTGAAGATGATATTAAAGTTGACGCTCGTTCCGCTACCTTCACAGATCCTGATGAAGCAGCTGAATTCGTAGAAAGAACAGGCGTTGATTCACTGGCCATCTCCATCGGTACAAGCCATGGCGCTTATAAGTTCAAGGGCGATCCGTTCCTTGATTTTGAAAGACTGCAGAAGATCAGCAGCCTGATCCCCAACACTCCCCTTGTTCTTCACGGAGCATCCACAGGACTGCCTGAATTCGTTGCTCTTTGCAACCAGTACGGCGGAAACATCCCGGGCGCTCAG
>JAQSXD010000214.1 GCA_029266295.1 Bacillota bacterium
CCGAATTGAAGCCGTATACATAATGCAGTCCGTGTTTTTCCTTCAGCTCATCCAGCAGATCCACCGCGGTGCGCATGCCTGCAGATAAATTTTCTTCATCCGGCAGGGACAGGAGCAGGATATTCCCCTCCAATTCCTTGATTTCCGAGTATCGTTTCAGCAGTGCAAGCTGGATTGCACCTCCGGCTTTCATGTCTGCGCTCCCCCGTCCGAACAGATAGTCTCCTGAGAAAAGATCCGCTCTTGCCTCAGGATGCAATTCCTCCGAGATGCTTTTCAGTGCTTCCGCAAGCGCATCGGGTCGAAATGCAAATTCCTTTAAATTTTTGAAATCTTCTATTCCAACAACGTCGTAATGATGAATCAGCACAACGGTGGATGCGCCCCTCCCTTTGACCAGTGCCCAGCATACGGCCCTGTGAAGCGGGTCCTCCTCAACTGAATAGGTGCCGAACATATCCCTGTTTTCCTTAAAATAAGGTATGCCGGACAGGTAGTCTATTAAGAACGCTTCGCAATCCTTTTCGCCTGCTGTGTCTGTCTCACTGTTTACCGCAATCAATCTCCTTAATACCAAGTCGATTTCCTTATCAATTCCAGTCAAATCTGTTGTGCCGATCATCATCTATCGTTTTCGCTCCGTTCTTATTTTTATTCTTATTCGTATTTGTTCCTACTCTCTCTTCTCTGTTTATCTTTTTTCTCTTGAGACCATTACCCTTGATTCTGTCAGAGTGGACACATTTATTCCCTCAGCAGCGGACAAGTGAGGCAGGTTGGACCTCCTGTTCCAAAGTAGGACAGATCCCTTCCCGGATATTCCATCACCGTGGCGCCTGCTTCCAGAAGGGCTGCCTTCGTCTTCGGACTGCCTTGAAGAACCAGGCAACTTCGCCCTCCAAGAGAGAGAACGTTTGATCCCAAGATGTCATACTCCTCATCCGGTACTTCAATGAGCTTAATTTCTCTTTCCAGAAGCAGCTCCCGGAAGAAGACAGGCATGTATCTAGAATACACTACCGCAAGATCCCTGTCCACCATGCTGATGATGCTCATGAGGTGGAGGCAGGCACCTGCTCCCTCTCCATGCGGCATAGGGATCGTTATGGTTTCCTTAACAAGATCTGCCGTTAGCTTCTGAAACTGACGGATTCCTTCTGCGTTGGTACGGTACCCCATTCCGATAGCCACAGTCTCTTCATCCAGCCAGACAACGTCTCCTCCCTCCATCTTTCCCTCACCCCCAATGGTTCCTAGGGTCGGAATACCGATAGATTCAAGATATCTTCTGGTTGCAGCGGGCTCCCCCTGACGAAGTTTCTTACCCATCGGGAAATAGATCGCTCCGTTTTTCGTCACCTTTACTGTATCATGGGTATAGATGGAATCCATTCCCGCTGATTCTTCATAGGGCAAATACAACACCGTCTCCGCGTTCTGACGAAGAAGTTCTTCAAACACTGCAAACTCTTGCTGAACCTTCTGCAGGTCAGGACACTCCAGATATCCATAAGCCTGATACTCATCCTTCAGGTACTGTTGATTTCGGAATGCATGCTCAGGCTTTTTGATTAATACTGTTTTCAATTCTCCAGTCATGGACTGACATCCATATTTCATTTTTGTTCCTCCGGCAGATTATTCTTTTCCTTCCCCTGCGGTTAAATCCATTTCCATAACGGGGATCAGCTTCGTCTTTTTAATTAATTTATGAACGAGATAAAGCGCTACAGCAACGGGAAGCCCAATGTAAGCCACGAGAATTCCGTACCAGTCGATTCCCGAGTCGGTTATCGCATAATACCCCTGACCGACGATTACGAGCCCGCATATGATTAGCGCAGCAATGGTTCCATAGGGGTAGAGCTTAGCCTGATACTTCAGCTCTGCAAGATCTCGGCCTTGCGCCTTGAAAGCCTTTCGAAAGCGCAGATGACAGATGCAGATGCCGAACCATGTAATGAAGCCTGTCAAGCCAGTTGCATTATAGAGCCAGGTATATACTACGCTGTCTCCTGCAAAGGAGGAAAGAAAGCATAAACATGAGATGGCTGCGGTGCCAAGAACTGCATAGACAGGAACCCCTCTGCGGCTTACTTTGGCGAAGGCCTTTGGTGCTTTTCCGCTTTTGGCCATGGAGTACAGAAGCCGGCTTGCGATATATAAGGTAGAATTTCCGCAGGATAGCACAGACGTCAGAATGACCGCATTCATGAGAGATGCGGCAATAGCGAGACCCGCTCGTTCAAAGATAAGGGTAAAGGGGC
This sequence comes from Bacillota bacterium, assembly GCA_029266295.1. GTDB lineage: Bacteria > Bacillota > Clostridia > Peptostreptococcales > Anaerovoracaceae > Anoxybacterium. Next base: position 2,268 of record JAQSXD010000214.1, read on the forward strand.
TGACCGCCACGTTGTCGATGGAGCCGCTGAGTAAATTGGGGTCAGTGTATGGAAGAAGTGTCGCAACAACGAAGATTCCACCAATATAAAAGATCATAATTCTCCAGAATACATTGTTGATGGCCTTTGGTACAGTTTTATCCGGATCGACACATTCACCCGCTGCCACTGCAGTTGCCTCCACACCGACAAAGGAAAATCCGGCAACCATGAGGATGCTGAAAATCGCATAGCCTCCGCCTACGAAAGGGGCCTCCTCCAACGTCCAATTGTGAAAGCCTGTTGCTTCTCCGTTAAAAATACCGAAGATCATCAGAATACCTACAATTAGGAAGATAATAATTGTTACGACCTTAATTCCCGCAAACCAGAATTCCGCCTCTCCAAATACACTGGCAGAAAAAAGATTCAGTGCGATCAGTATGATCAGGCACAGCGCACTCCAAAGGGCAGAGCTGCTGCCGGGAAGCCAAAATTTAATTAGGATTGAAGCTGCCACCACTTCTACCGCAATGGTCATTGTGCTGCAGTACCAGTAATTCCAGCCCATGGTGAATCCAAAGGATGGGTCTACATACTTGGTAGAGTACGTTTCAAAAGCACCGGGCACAGGGGTATAGGTAGCCATTTCCCCCAGTGCATTCATTACAAAAAATACTGCCATCCCGATGATTGCATAAGAAACCATTGCTCCTCCGGGCCCTGCTGTGCTGATGGAAGCACCGGTTGCAACAAAGAGTCCTGTTCCGATAGCGCCTCCGATCGCAATCATATTCATATGCCTTGCTTTGAGTTTTCTCTGTAGCTGGAATGACTTGCCGGTATCATGCATTGCCTTTGCCATGAACGAAACCTCCCTTCCCTTTAAAACCGAAGAGACAGGCAGCTCAGACCGCCGTCCAGCTTCCGGTACTCCGAGGTATCAACAAGTATGGTCTGATATCCTGCCTTAAGAACAGCATCGTGGACTGCTGGGTAGCCTTCCGGTACAATAACGGTGCCGTTGACCCAGATACAATTTGCCCCGTACGCCTCTTCTTCTGGAACGATTAACTTGTTAAAAGTCGCAAAGTCTGGCTTTTCCACAAATTCTCCGCTGACCAGCATGTTATTATTCTCTATGTAATTGACACCCGTTTTCAAATGAAGCACCTCATCAAGAGGCACTTCGGAACCAGAATAGCTGTATTTGTTCAGGATTTCTATGAATTGTCTGATCCCTTCTTCATTGGTTCTTGCCGATCGCCCCACATAGAAATGATTGCCTACCATCATTACATCTCCGCCCTCTAGCGTGCCAGGTGCCTTGATATACTCGATTTGTTCTTCCACATAAAATTCCTTGATGACAGGAATCATCGATTTTGTTTCCTGTGTTCTTGAGGGTGCGCCCGGATTTGTAATAATCGCACACTTTTCCGTTAATACTGCGGGATCTTCAACAAAACAGGAATCCGGAAAGTCTTCCTCAGCAGGCAGAATAGTCACCTGCACGCCGCAGGACTTCAGTGCTTCAACATAAGCATCGTGCTGCATTAGCGCCAACTCATAATCTGGAATTCCCAGCTCCGGTGCGGACGTAATTCCCTGGACCATTGCTTTGCATGGCCTTCTTACAATGACATTCTTAAACATAGTATCTCCTTATCATCCTCCATCGTATAAAATATATTATATATTTTATACTGTATATTTATTATGAAGTCAAATGAATAGAAGAAAAAAGTAAAAATAACTAAAGATTAAAAAGAACGGCTCCGCATTAAATGCGAGGCCGTCTCTATAAAACGTTCTTTCAAACAAATATTTTACAAGATTATAGCGTCTCCATATAAGCCTTCTTAGGATTCCAGTGCACATCCCTAAGATAGCGCTCCAATCCATGAGTATCCTGTTCCTTGACCAGGCGAATCATCTCACGGTGCTCCTCATTGGTGGCAAATAGGATTTCCTTCATGTCAACCTGAGGCTCAGCCACATAAGTCCTTCTGAGGAACTTCTTCTTTAGCTGCTGCAGCAGATTGACGAGGCTTTTATTGGGACAAAGAGTCAAATAAACATTATGGAACTCCTCTTGAAGCTTATGATACATCACAAAATTACCCGTTTCAATGGCAAGATCCATACTAGCTGTGTAAAATTCCATATCTTTCACTGCCTGTTCTGTGAGAAAAAGGCAAGCGAGTGAAACAGCCAATCCGTCCATCACCCCGATGATGAAATAAATTTCTTTGGCTTCCTCCTCAGTTAGGTGCTTGATGACGAAACCTTTTCGCGGCGAATTTTCTAAAAGCCCCTCTGAAGCAAGCTGAATCAACGCCTCCCTGACCGGGGTCCTGCTAATGTTCATCCGTTCAGAAATGCTGTTCTCATTGATTTTTTCACCCGGCACAAGACTGCCGCCGCTGATCTGTTCCGCTATATAATTGTACACATGATCCTTAAGCGTTAAGAATTCTTCCATAGGGTTCCTCTTTTCAGATATAAAGGTTGAGCGTGGTCGTTACGATCCGCAAAGATTGCTGGCGGGTTTACCAGCCGCGAAGGTTCCAAGTTCCGTCTCCGTCATTGCTCGTAGAGGTTCTCACCACCAACTCAGATTCCAGGGTAATTACGGAACGGTTCTTATCAGGGTCCTTCATTCTCTCATTGAGAAGATACATCGCCTGATATCCCATATCGTATTTAGGAAGATTTACACTTGAAAGAGATGGGGAGACCAGTGTGGAGGGAAAGTTGTTATCAATACCGATTACCGCAACATCTTCCGGAATTCGATATCCCTCATCCAGCAGCGCGCGAATGGCGCCGATTCCCATTTGATCGTTCCCTGCGAAAACAGCAGAAAAGGACTTTCCTTTTGATAGCAGCCGCATCATTGCATCGTACCCGCTGGCCGGGGAATAATCCCCTTCTTCAATAAGCTCATCATCCACCGGAATGCCTTCCTTGAAAAGAGTTTCTTTGTACCCTTCAAGACGAAGACTTCCGATTTGAAATCTCAATGGTGCTGCAACATGTGCGATCGTTCGGTGACCAAGGGACAGAAGGTGTTTTACTGCGGTTTCTGCAGCTCTTTTATTATCGATCACCACTGCATCAATGCCAGGATCAAGAACATTTTCAAGGGAAACAACAGGGATTCTCTTTTTTCTGTTTCCGCTGTCGAGAAGTGACCGTATATATTTTCGATCTGAAATATTCTCACCATTTGCGTAGGAGGCCAGAATAATTCCGTCGGTCCAGGAATGCTGCAAAAACCTGACATGCTGCTTTTCCAGCTCTACATTTCCATTGGTCTCAAAAACCAGTATGGTATATCCGAATTTCAATCCAGCTTCGTGAATTCCCTGCAAAATAGCGGGAAAGTATACTTGATTGAAAGAAGGGACAATAACGCCAACTTGATTCGTCTTATTGCTCTTCAGTCCTCTGCCAACGGGGTTCACTTCATACTGCAGCGCTTCAATGGCTTCTGTCACACGCGCTTTCAGTTCGGGACTGACTGGCTTCTTCTCATTCATTACATTGGAAACGGTGGAAATAGAAACGCCCGCTTTTTTTGCTACCTCTTTGATTCCTGCCATACATGCCTCCAAACTATTTCCTTCAGGAAATGAAATATTCAGGGTTGCTAGAGGGAAACAATTGAACGGTTTCCTCCAGCAACCCTAATATTACCATAAAATGTGAATTATGACCAATGTTTTCTTTCCAAATCCATATGAATTTAAAACGAGATCATTGTTTCCAATTTTTTTACTATGCGTCGATTTCGCTCAGCTTAACCGGTCTTCCCTCTGCAACAGATTTCTTAGCAGCAAGTCCGAGTTTGATTGGCTGAAGTCCGTCAATTCCTGTTACAGGAGTCTCTGTATCATTTATGAGGGCGCTTGCAAACTGCTTCATTTCTTCTGCGAAGGAGTCCATGTATCTTTCCAGGAAGAAGTATAACGGCTTTTCGCTGAATACGCCTTCTTCTGTGCTCCAAACTGCTGTGTTTGGATAATCGTTGGCGATTTCAGCCTTACCCTTGGAACCAAACGCTTCAACTCTCTGATCGTAGCCGTAAGCAGCTTTTCTGGAGTTGTCGATTACGCAGATTGCTCCACTCTTGAAACGAATGGTGATCAGGGCTGTATCAACATCTCCCGCTTCACCGATCGCTGGGTCTACCATGCAGGCAGCAGCTACATAAACTTCTTCTGCTTCGCTGCCGGTAAGGAATCTTGCCATATCAAAA
>JAQSXD010000215.1 GCA_029266295.1 Bacillota bacterium
TGAATTGAGCCTAAACAGAGAATTGATGCAGATCAACATCAGGCAGATTTGCAGCTATGATCAGAGCTTGGATACATGGAGCTGGGACTTTACAATCGGTGAAGATAAGCGAAGGCTTGGAGCGGAAGAAGATGCCGTTGCGTTAGAAATGTTTGAGGAAAGACTTCGCAGTTTATCACAGAAGGGAGCATAGAAATGATTGCAGAGCTGGAACGTAAAGCAGGGTTTTTTGCGGACATGGAGAAAAGTACGGGAATACTGGCGAATTTGGAAAAACCGGAAGTTCTGTCTGTTCTTGCGGTAGCGGTCCTGTATCTGCTGCTTATCACGGGAGCATGGATTACTTATCGGGGGCGAATTCAGGGCATTGTAGCTAAAATTCGAATGCATAACCGGCTCAAGGCAAGAAAGAAAATGCTCAGACCGGATTCTGCTTTGGAGCGACATCTGAGAAGTGTTTTGTCTGCTGCGCAGAATAAGCCAATGGAACCAAAAACATACATTGTGATGTCGATCATCATTTTGGGAAGTATACTGGCAGCTGGACTAAGAAGCGCGTCGCCCATATCAGCCTTCTTAATGGCGCTCCTGCTTACACTGATGCCTTACCTTATGCTCCGGGTCAAAGTAGAGACGATGCGAAGAAAGAGTAGTTATGAGGGAGAAAAACTGATTTCTGAATTTCTTTGCCAGTACCGAATCTGTGAATATAACGTCTATAAAACCATGGAGCAGGTGATTTTGGTCTCGGAAGGAACAAAAATCACAGGAAAACTAATGTTCAAGCTGTTACTTGAACTGCGAAACACCGGAGATCCGCAGATCATAAAGGATGCTACAGAGCGTTTTGCTTATGGAATCAATACAAATTGGAGCAGGATGCTTGCAAACAGCATACGCGTAGCAGCGGAAAACGGCATGAACGTTTCACTTGCTTTAGAAGATATCCTCATACAGCTTAGGGAAGCAAGGCAGCTATTTGAAGAACGCAAGCGGCTCAATGCTGAGTCTGTCAGAATGGTGGTTTTTCTTGCACCGGTGATGTATCTTGGCACCATACTCATGTCAGTAAAGTATCTAGGAATTCCCGTTTCAAAGCTGATTCAAAATCAACTTTATACGGAGCAAGGTTTTCTTCTCATACTCATAATCATCTTCTTGTTTCTGATCAATTTGGCATTGATCGAAATCATCAACAATCAGCGCTTCGATTACTGATCATGAGCAGAAGTATGTCATATGGAATAAATGGAGGAAAGAATGAATATGAGCTGGCTTGAATATTGGTACAGAGGCATTCCTATGGGTCTTATGGGCGTTTTTCTGACTGGAATTTTTCTCATAAAAGACCGTAGACTCTGGGTATGGAGCCTACAGCGAAGACTTGAGCTTAGAAGCAGTGCTGTTCTAAAGGCAAGAAACAGCAGTGATGAATTCAGACAGAAGACGACCGGTATTTTTGAGATGCCCTCCCGCATCATCAGAAACATCAGGGAACAGAGTATGGATAAAGAAATCCTTGAGGCCATTGCGTTTCTCCGAAACCTCGCAACGCTGGACAAGGGGAAAACAAGCAGCTCGGACTATATCATTGAACGATTATCAGAGCATAATGGTATTCTCCAGCCTGTTTATGTAAAAATGCTGAGCTTGCTTCGTATGAATCAGCAAAAAGCGGCGGCAGAATATTTTGCTCAAAAAGTTGGTACGACTGCTGGACGGGATTTTGCTGGACTGCTGATTCAATGGGATCGTCTGGAGCCCACCGGTCTGCTGGAAACACTGCTTTCCTATGAAAAGAGTATCAAGGCCGTGAGGGTTACCTATCAGAAAAAAAGAGATGAAATTGTAAGCGAACTGATTTACTTTCCGGTGGTGGTAAATATCCTGGTCATCTTTATCAATTTTATTTATATTGCGTATTTTATCGATCAGAAAGAATTGCTGCAGTTGTTTATGTAGTGAGAAGGGATGAATGCAGTGAGTGAAATGTGTGAAAAGGAGAGTTGAAATGAAACAAATTATCGTGATGATTGCAATGGTTCTGCTTGGGATTACGATTGCCGGTTTTGTAGGAGAGTTCAAAGGAAGCGCGGAAACCATCTCGGATAGTGCCAATACGAAAATTGTAACAATTACCTCCCCGTGAGGAATTTGATGGAAGGGAGTGGTGTAGATGAAGCAATTCATTGTACTTTGCAGTACAATTCTTCTGGGGATTACCATCTACAATATGATCATGGGACCTGCCGACAGCTCGGTCATCAATGTGGTGGGTGACATCTGGGAACAGGGAATTGAAGTCAGGACAAACAATCCTTGAGGATCGCTTTGAGGTCGAGAGAAGGTGAATTATGAAACAGCTCATTGTTCTAATGGGTGTATTACCCATTATGCTGGTTTTTCTGTTCCAATATGCTTTGGATCAGAAGAACCATGAACGGATTAACCGATTTCAGGAATATGTGTATCAAGCCAAGGAACAAGCCAAGCAGGAAGGCTGCTTTACGCCCAGTATCAGAAACGAACTCACAACCAAGATCAAGGATACATTTGGAATCACAGAAGGAGAGATGATTCTGGCACTGGAGGCGGTTCCACAGTACCGCACCACAGCCTTTGATGAAAGAGAGTTGATTTATTATAAAGTCTCAGTTCCCATCGAGAAGATCATGGCTGGTAATCGGTTTTTTGGCATCTCTGATGCGGACAATCAGGGGATGTATACCATTGAAAGCTGGACTGCCAGTGAGCGGCTGAGAGATTGAACGATGAAAGTGTTTATTGTGTTTATGGCGATTTTTGTGATCAATGTTAGTTTTCTTTCCTACCAGGGTGATATGGGAAGATACGTACAAAGCAGGAACTTTTTAAAGGCAGCTGCGGAAGAGTGTGCGGCAGGGGCGGCTCTGTACTATGACCGAGAAGCGTACGGACAAGGGCATTTCTGCTTTTCCTATGAGGAGGGGGAAAAATACATTAAATATATCCTGGAGCATGGAATGGCTGCAGCGCCCCTTCCACAAGGAAGCAGTATCACCTATGAGGTGGTTTTTCAAGATGATCACATGGGATATGAGAATGACCCGGACGGCGATGAGCGCAATATTCCATCTGTTACCGTTACGCTGAACGCAAAGACGCAAGATCTTTTCGCCTTGCCTTTCTTCGAGGTAACGGAAATAACGAGGGCAGCCCGTTATGAGCTGCCACAGTAGATCCTTGTTTTACAGTTTGAGCTGCCTCAGTGTTGGAAGGTAAATGAATCGCAAGCATGATTTATTAAAGTACTCAATTGCTGAAATGTCTGCTCTGATATTCTTTTGGCGTAATACCATACTTCTTTTTGAAGACTTTACTGAAATGAGCGGAGTCGCTAAAACCCCACTGAAAGGCTATGCTTGTAATACTGTCTTTAATAAGATTTTGCTTGGAAAGGAGCCTCCGGCATTGCTCCAGCCGCTGATCCAGTATGTAATGACTGACAGAGAGACCTTTTTCAGCAAAGAGCAAATGCAGGTATCTGGTTGAGATATGGAAGTTTCCGGCTATGAGATTGGGCCCTAGTTCAGGAAGATCCAGATTTCGGCGAATATACTCCATGGATGCATTAAAGAGATCTTGTCTCGCTTTGGTCATGGGATGTTCATTTCGACCGGCTTGAAGGCATGTGGTAATGAGCTCCAAGGTGAGATCAATGGCAGCATTTCCTATGCCGCTTTCGATGGCGCCCCCTTCGTTGCCCAAGGTAGTAATATGAGAAGCTGCTACGGCATTTAGTCCTTTGCTGAAATCAATATGCTTTCCAAGATAACTGTCAATCTGAGGAAGCTGAGCTCTCATCCTGTCTTGGGGTACCAGCAGGGTTACTTTTTTTGTATCGGAAAACAGCTTAAATTCTATGGGTTTTGTTGAATCCCATATGAGAAAGCTGTTTTTCTTCATTTCTACTGATTGTCCTTCATGAAAGACGATTTCTGAACCGTCATAGATGTATAGTAAGCCGTAATACTCTCCGTCGCTTTGCTTAACGTCATGGATCGTACGCCTTCCGTAACAGGGCTCACAGTCACAATATAATAAGCGGATGCCGCCGAGATGACGCATCTTAATCTTACCGTAGTATTGAGAGAGGGCTGTGTTGTCGAGAGACCATTTCAAGTGAGAATCATTTAGAGCCGTACACCATGCTTCAAACTGTTCTTTGGGGAGAAATTCCTTTGAATTCCATTCCTGCCAAAGCTCCTTGGATTCAAATCTCATCGTGTATCCTCCTGTTTGTTCCTAAGGACGCGCTGAAGGAATTTTCCCGACTACTTTGCGCACCCTCCATAAGATTCCCAAATGGGAACTGTTCCTTATTAACATAAAAATACTTCCCTGACAGACAAGATATGTACGAATCTTTAAGATAAAATTTAGGAAATTAAGAATTTGACTGTAGCAAGCAAATTCTATCATTCCGCTGGGGGTTCTGTCAATGATGGAATCGCCCGGTGATCTAAACGGAACCATTGAGAGGAGGAATATGATGAAAAACAAACTCAAAGAGCCTGTGTATATCCTTGGCGTCGGGTGTACAAGATTTGGAAATCTTTTGGAGACTCCGGAAATCAAGGGTCTTACCCTGCAGGAAATGGCGGCAGAAGCAGTAAAGGAAGCACTGGATGACTCGGGAACCGATCCTTCGGAAATCGACGCAATCTTTGTGGGTAATGTAACCATGCATACGTCTACATTACCAGCCACCTACAGCCAGATTGCGAAATGGACCGGAATGCAGTTTAAAGCAGGGGTACATTTTGATGGAGCCTGCTCAACTACCAATATCGGAATCACCCTGGGAGCGATGGGAATTGCCTCCGGAGTTTACCGAAAAGTGCTGGTCGTTGGGCTAGAGTCGACCTTAAGTCAGCCAAAGAAGCTGAGCCCCTTTGACCGAGAAACAATTCCTACAGAAGAGATGTGGTTATGGACAGACTACTGCGTCAATCAGGCATATTCCGTTCCGCAGGGCTATGACATTTTCCCATCCTATAACGGCATTATCGCGCAAGCATACTGCAAGAAATACGGGATCAGCATCGAGGAATTTGAAAAAGGGATGTTTGAGCTTTGCAGAACAAGAAGGCTTCACGGATCGATGAACAAGAGAGCCATCAATCAGGAAACGCTTGAAGACGAAGCAAAGCGCTTTGGCTTTGACGATCCTTATGCGTTCTGGAAATCCAATTATAATCCCTTCCTTGCATGGCCTTCCAGACTGAGAAGCGCTGTATCTGCAGCGGATGGTGCTTCTGCTATCGTCATCAGCAGTGAAGACGGAATCCAGGATGCACCCAATCTCCCCATTGAGGTTAAAGGCTGGGGTGTTACCATCAGCGATCTTCCATGGTATGAAGAGGATCCTACTTATATGCACTACGATACACTGTCATTTGACAAAGCTTATGACATGTCGGGGATCACAGCAGCGGATATCGACTATCTTCATGTCCATGACTGTTCCCATATTTCCAGCATTTGTACGGCAGAATTGAGCGGCTATCTTCCAAAGGGGGAAGGCTTAAAATATGCAGAAGCAGGAAGACTGCGCTTTGACGGTGACCGGCCCATGAGTACTCACGGCGGGCGGCATGCCTTCGGTCATGCCTGGGCAGCCAGTGCTGGTGCGGACACTTATGAAGCGGTAAAGCAGATGAGAGGCATCTGCGGGGAGCGCCAGATTCCAAACGTCCCCAAAATTTCAGTAGTACATACTCATGGATATGCTATGGTAAGTACCGTCATGGTATACGGAAGGAGGTAACGGCATGCCAAAATCGATTATAAGAGGATATTACGAGGATTTGGAGCAAAAGAAGGTCATCGGCAAGAAGTGCAATCAATGTGGTAAGATAACATTTCCGCCCACAGCAATCTGTGAACACTGCGGAAGCAGAGAGATTGAGACCTTTGAACTGACAGGAGAAGGAGAACTTCTCTTCGTATCTCATAGTATGGCTCCGCCTCCAAATCCCAGATTCAATAAACTTGCACCTTATGCCTATGGTCACGTAAAGCTGAAGGAAGGTGTTTTCGTACAGGGGATTGTAACAGGGGTGGGAATCGATCCAGCCAGCCTGGAAGAATGGTATCACAAGTGCCCCGTTAAAGTAGTCCCGGATATTATTGATGCAGAAGGACTGTCCATATTGGCGTTTAAAATTATCGAATCGCAGTGAATGAATAGAGGTAAAGACATGACTGACTTTGAAAAAGATGTAATTGAAATTATTGCAAAGGTGGCCAAGAAAGATTCGTCAGAACTGGAACTGACCACAAGACTGGCGGAAGATCTGATGCTAAAATCCATGAGTCGTATTGAGCTAGCCGCTCTTTTGGACAGCAAGTTTGAAACCGCAACTTCCAACTTCGAAATCCGGATGCCAAAGACAGTTTCAGAAGTAATTCAGCTGGTTGAGGGAAAACGGAACGGTTAAGTGTATGGATATCATAACGGAATTAAAGAATAAAGCAA
>JAQSXD010000216.1 GCA_029266295.1 Bacillota bacterium
TGTTTCTTCTCTTTCCCGGCGAAGGCCAAACGCCTTGCACTGCTGACCAGAAACCAGATCAAGATACTCGTAGCGATCCGTTCCCAATTGACAGATCAGACGCTTTAGTTTGACCTTGTCGATTTCCTGCAGCTTGTCCATATATTCTGCCACAAGAAGCAGTCGTTGTTTCATCCGGTTTGCATACCCCAGATATTCGATGGCGCGCCTGGCGTTATTCTTTTGAAAGCTGAGATAAATCAGCCCCAGCCTTACAGCCAGATCCGTTTTCGTATCGTCAATTCCTTCCCCAAGAAGGGATAGTTTTTCCCATTCAGATGATGTTGCGTGACAGAAACATTCTTCACCAAGAATAGAACGCCATGCGCAGGTCTCAGTAAGGAGCTTCAGTCCTTTGGAGCAGCTCCCCGCGCTTACGGTTTTGCAAAACTCATCCAAAACTCTCTCCAGGCTAATATGGGATAGGAGTCCTGCTTTTTCCTTCATTGCCCCCAGCGTCTCCTGCTCTACATCAAATCCCAACTGTGCAGAAAAGCGGATCCCTCGCAGAATTCTCAGCGCATCTTCTTCGAAACGCAGGCCAGGTTCTCCGATCCCTCTGATCCTTTTGCTTGCAATATCTTCACGTCCCTGATATAGATCCACCTCTCCACGGAAGGGACTCACTGCAATGGCATTCATGGTGAAATCTCTCCGCTTCAGGTCCTCACTGAGCTTTCCTGTAAAAATCACGGTTTCCGGGCGGCGGTAGTCTATATATTCGCCGTCGATGCGATATGCCGCAACATCAGCGGTGATCTCACCTTCTGTAATCCGCATCACACCCAGCTTTTTATTGATGATGGAAGCATCAGGGAACAGTGAAGCAAGGTCCCCCCGCGCCGCATTGGTGGTAAGATCCCAGTCCTCTGCCTGCCTGCCGAGAATCGAATCCCGAACGCAGCCGCCCACTGCATAAGCTTCAAAGCCTGCAGCTTCAATTGTTTGTATGATATGAATGATTTCATCAGGCAGTTCGATCATGTCAAACTCCTATCGCGGTTAGAATGAGGCGGGCTTGTAAAGCCTTCTGTTGTCCAGTGTCCATACTCTGTCAGAGAAATCACCTTCCGTGGTTGCTTCCAGCGCCTCATGCATGTCATACATCCTCGCGTCGATCATATCCAGATAGTGGAGGATTTCTGCTTCCGGGAAAAGGGGCTTTTTCGGGCTTCCAAATTCCGGCTCATAGTGATGGGAAAGGATCATATGCTCCAGCATGACGGCTTTTTCTTTTCCGATTCCAAGCTCATCCGTCAATCGATCGATGGTTTTGATCCCCTGGATCAGGTGACCCAGCATCTGTCCTTCAAAGGAGTAACCGGAGGCCATACCCAAGGTATCCGCTTCAATTTCATTAATTTTCTCCATGTCGTGGAGGATCACGCCCGCCATAACAAGATCTTTGTTCAGATTGGTATAAACCTCACAAACTCTTTCTGCAGTCATCAGCATCCGTTTGACATGATACAGCAGCCCCGAAAGTTCAGCATGATGATTCTTTGCTGCCGCCGGGTAGTACATGAGCTTTTCCTGATTGTCTTCAAGTACGCGGACGCAAAGGCTGCGCAGATCCTGATCTTCCATTCCCTCTGCCTTTTCCAGCAGAAATAGGTACATATCATCCGCTTTCTCCGGTGCAGCTTTGATGTAATCCGCCAGTTCCAGATTGTCTTCCGGCACCGATTTTCTAATCTTTTGTACCCTGAGCTGTCTCATTCCGTTCCATTCTGTTACGTTTGCCTTTACTTTGACGAAATCGCCGTCTGCAATTTCATTGAGCGCAGGAAGCTCCGGATCTGACACATCCCATTTTTTTCCGGTTATTTCTCCTGTTTTATCGCACAGGAATAGGTCCAGATATTGTTTTTTATTTGATCCAATTTTTATGGCTATGGTTTTCACCATAAAAAAATCCTGTATTTCATCATCAGTCCTGAGCTGGCCTATGTAAAATTCTTTCATGTTTTTGTCTCCTCCTACTGGGGCTCTCTAAAAATTACATCACTGGAAATCCCCTCATCGACAGACAAAGATAATGCCCCCTGTGATGCTATTTATTTATTATATACCAATTCCGGGATATCTATCAATGGAGAGATTTAAAATTTACATATTTTTACATTCAGTATACGGCTCTGATATGATCTTGTCAAATCATTTCATGATTGATATAGTGTATTTCCCATTTCTCTCATATTGATCAATTTTTTCTATGACACCTTGTGATTTTGATGGTAATTCGGCGTTTATCTGCTTTTATTTCATACAATATTTGTTATAATAGATTTAAGGGTCATCAGGATCTTATCAGAAATTTATCACAATCTTATCAGAATAACACGCGGGTGCTCTGCAACAGCCAATAGGAAGCCTATGAAAGATGCCGCAGGGTACGAATCCATCTCCATATGATCAGCATAGAAACATCGAAAGATTGAAATAATAATTCATGGCATGACGTGCCATTAGGGAGGAAAACTATGAAAAAACTAGGACTCGTGCGGGCAGCTGCCGTTACGCCGGTACTGAAAGTGGCTAATCCGGAATTCAATACGGAGGAAATCATCAAGTGCATGTATGAAGCAAACAGCAACGGAGCCGGCATCATCCTTTTCCCTGAGCTTTGCCTTTCGGCTTATACCTGCGGTGATTTGTTTTATCAGGATTTACTTTACAATAAAAATCTGGAAGGATTAAAGAAAATAGCAGAGGTTACAGGCAAAATCGCATCCGTTGTGGTTCTGGGTTTTTATCTAAGAATTGATAACAGTCTCTTTAACTGCGCCGCGCTCATTCAAGGTGGTAAAATCAAAGGAATTGTCCCAAAGATGTTCCTTCCAAACTATAAGGAATTTTATGAAGCAAGGTGGTTTTCTCCGGGCTTGACAAAGGCCAATCACGTCAATTCCGTCCGCCTCTTCGGTTATGACGTTCCCTTTGGGCATCTGATCTTTGAAGATGAATCAGTTGATCTAAAACTTGGAATTGAAGTCTGTGAGGATCTTTGGGTTCCCGTTCCCCCAGGTTCCTATCTCGCGCTGAGGGGCGCTCATATTCTGCTCAACCCCTCATCCAGCGACGAAACCGTTGCCAAGTCTGAATACAGAAAGAATCTGGTAAACATGGAAAGTGCGAGGAGCATCTGTGGCTATGTCTATACCTCCAGCGGCGTTCACGAATCTACCACCGACATTGTTTACAGCGGACATAAAATCATATCGGAAAATGGTTTGAATCTTGCGGAAAGTCCCTTGTTTGAGCGGAACAGTTCCATTCTTTACGGGGATATTGATTACGATAGAATTAAATTTGAGCGGACCCACAGCCGTAACTTTGAAAGTTCAGCTGCTGCCTTCAGCACCAATATTGAATACTCCAAGGTTGCGTTAGACCCGGTTCGCGTTTTGGAAAGCGGCAGTGACACACTGAAGCGTACTTACGAAAAGAATCCCTTTGTACCGTCCGACCCGGCCACGGTAGACCAGCGATGCAACGAGATTTTCAGCATCCAGTCTTCCGGCCTGGCAAAACGAATGGAGCATACCCGTTCCAAAAAAGCCGTTGTAGGAATCTCCGGAGGGCTCGACTCCACTCTTGCACTGCTGGTCTGTGCTGAGACATTCAAGCTCATCGGCAAGGATCCCAGTGATATAATCGCTGTCACCATGCCCGGCTTTGGAACCACTGACAAAACTTATAACAACGCCCAGACGATCATGCGTCTACTAGGTGCTGATCAACGAGAAATCTCCATCCGGGATGCAGTGCTGCAGCACTTTAAAGATATCGGACACGATCCCGATCAGCACGATATCACTTACGAGAACTCTCAGGCAAGGGAGAGAACGCAAATACTCATGGATGTTGCCAACAAGGAGGGGGGTCTGGTCATCGGCACCGGAGACCTGTCCGAGGTAGCCTTAGGCTGGAGCACCTATAACGGAGATCATATGTCCATGTACGGTGTTAACACCAGCGTTCCAAAGACACTGGTGCGGTTTGTCATCAAATGGGTCATGGATTATCGCCTCTCAGGCCCCAGCGAAGATAAAAACTTCAGCTCAGACAATGCGCTTCTCAAACAGACGCTGCAGGATATCATGGATACACCCATCTCACCGGAGCTCCTTCCTCCCGATGCAGAGGGAAAAATTGCTCAAAAGACTGAGGATACTGTGGGACCCTATATCCTCCACGATTTCTTCATGTATTATACAATTCGGTTCGGCATGCAGCCGCGCAAGCTTCTTTATATTGCAAAAACTGCTTTTAAGGATGACTATTCGGAAGCCTTCATAAAGAAATGGCTCATTACCTTCTACCGAAGATTTTTCTCGCAGCAGTTCAAGAGAAGCTGCATTCCCGATGGGCCAAAGGTCGGTTCCGTCAGTCTCTCCCCAAGAGGAGACTGGAGAATGCCGAGTGATGCAGATCCTGCACAGTGGCTAAGGGAACTGGAAGAGTAGGGTTTAAAAGAGCGACCATATAACAAAACAGTGCAGCCTGCAAGAGGGCGGCACTGTTTTTTAATAGGCTGTATGCTATCTTTGGCATGTGTATAACCAACTTTTTGTATGGGTCTATGCTATCTTTTGGTAGCATTTGTACCAAAAGCTCCTTTACTTTGTATAAAAGCTAAATACGGTTTGATTGAGGACCTTTTCCCCTTTTTTTATGATCATTGAGGGGAAATGCGCAATGTTAACCGCATTGGGAAAGTGCTGGGTTTCAAAGCAAAGGCCACCATTCTTTCCGTAAACCGCACCGTTCTTTCCCGGTGCCGTTCCTTCCAGATGATTTCCTGTGTAAAAATGCATTCCTTCCAGATCGGTAATCACCCGCATGCCGATTCCGCTTTGATCCGAATACAAATCTGCAACCGGGCGATCCGGTTCATCACGATGATTGAGAACATAATTAATATCATAGCCTGAGCCGTACAGCATTTGATAATAATCGGAATTCAATTCGTTCCCGGCTCTTTGTGGTTTTCTAAGGTCGAGCGGTGTATTCGCAACAGGAAGGATCTTTCCCGTACTGCAGCAGTCCTCGCCGATCTCGGTAAACTGGTCCGCATCGATCATAATCATATGATCTTCTATGGTTCCGCTATCATGGCCATTCAGATTAAAATAGCTGTGATTGGTGAGATTCAAAACGGTATCTTGATCGCTGATTCCCTGGTAACGAATATCCATCCGGTCTTCCCCAAGCCGGTATTCCACAGTACACTCCAGATTGCCGGGATATCCTCCCTCTCCATCAGGGCTAAAAT
This sequence comes from Bacillota bacterium, assembly GCA_029266295.1. Classification (GTDB taxonomy): domain Bacteria; phylum Bacillota; class Clostridia; order Peptostreptococcales; family Anaerovoracaceae; genus Anoxybacterium. Next base: position 5,318 of record JAQSXD010000216.1, read on the forward strand.
GTTTCAAGAGCACAAAATCCTCTCCCTGCTCCACAATATCCCAAACTACATTTGAAAAACCGCTGCTGCCGCTGTGCAGATGATTTTGACCTTCGTTGGCCTCCAGCAAATACTCCTTGCCGTCGATGGTAAATCGGGAACCCCGAATCCGATTGGCACAGCGCCCAACGACGACTCCCAGAAAGCTCTTTTGGAATAAATACTCTTCCAGAGAATCAAATCCCAAAACAACATCAACTGGTTCACCGTTGCGGTCAGGAACCAGAAGACTGACAAGTGCAGCTCCGTAATTGGTAACGGATGCCTTTAACGTTCCCTTTGTCAGACCGATTAAATAGACGTCTCGCTCTTTTGCCTCTCCCCATGATTGTATATTCATAACATTTCCCCCTGTGTCGTAAATTTTCGCTTATTCATAGGCGTGCCAAGACTCCCTAAGGTGTCTGACTTCATACTAACACACCGCCTCTTCATCCGCCACAGATAATTTTGATCCTGCTTATTTTTGCAAATGAATTCTTAGGACAAATCTTTCAATCACGCCACAGATCTCCGGTCCTCTTTGGCTGCGAAACAGCATATGACCACCATCAATCACGCGATACAAAGATTTTTCTCCGCACAATTTTCCATAGATGTAATCGGCGCTTCTGTGGTGGACGGTATCATCGTCCATGGCCTGAATAATCAGTGCCCTGCTGGTTATATTTGAAAACATCGGCTTTGTATGGAACAACAATTTTTGAAACTCTACAAGGGAAGCAAGCGGGCTGCAGTTTGCCGCTTTTATATATTTACGAAGATTTCCACGAAAGTCAGACAAGAGATTCATGACGATATTTCTTAAATTCCAATAATATACCGGCGTATTCACTGTAATGATCCCGGCGAAACCATAATTCCAAAGATTTGCAGTCAGCAACCCCCCCATGGAGAATCCCACTGCAATGATCCTATTTGATTTAGCCGAGATCCGAATATAAGCTTGTTCCGCCGAGGTGATCCAGTCAAGATAGGTTGTATCAGCCAGGTCTTTCTTTGTGGACCCGTGCCCTGGCAGCAGCGGAGCCTCAACAGTATAGCCGCACGCGGCAAGAGACTCTGCAAGCAGTCTTACATCCTCAGTTTCTCCCCCAAACCCATGAAAAATAAGAATGCCGGTATCCTTTGCCCATTGATACCATGACCCTTGGTTTTCCTGTCACAGCTTCCAACAGCAGTAACAATCGGCTCCCTTTTGGTGTAATATTACACCAAAAGGGAGCCGTGGTCAACTCTTTTTTCCTATTTATCGCAGCCTTAACTTCTCCAATCTGCCGTTGAGCATCTCGCGATCAAAGGATGCGCAAATTCTTCTGTCATTTTGATCCAGAATTCTATAGTGCTGTGAGATAATATTCTGCTGTAGTTTGTAAGTGGCCGCTTCCTCAAGGGTCTTCCACCAGATCTTCCCTCCAAGAGTTTTTGGATATTCCGGTTCCGAATCTTCAAATGCGAGTGCAAGGATGATGTCGGTGGCTTCGCCGCCTAAGGTTCCCGCCAGAACCTCGCTTCGTCGAAAAATCGTACACAGTGCAACCGCCCCGGTCCATCCGAGTGAGGACCGCCCCTTCTCGATCTGCACCAATGTTTTCTTTGACACTCCAAGAATATCCGCCATCTTTTCCTGGTTATATCCATACTCAGTACGTACTAGCTTCAGCTTGTCATCAGCCTTTTTAATAAACTCATTTCGATTCATCGCAGCATCCAATTCTGTACAAAGAATCACCCTGCTTCTGACAGGGTGATCTTCGAAGGAAACGCTGATTTCATCAGCGCTTACCTAACCGTTATTTTAATTCAAAATCATCTTTACCTGCGCCGCATAACGGACACTCAAAGTCGTCCGGTACATCAGCCCATTTTGTTCCGGGAGCTACGCCCTGTTCATCACAGCCAGCTTCCTCATCGTAAATGTATCCGCAGAGCTTGCATTCATATTGTGCCATGGTTAATCTCCTTTCCGTTTTTGAAAAATGGTTTTCATATGTTTCCGCATCGTTGTCAAGAACGTCAGCAAAATTTTCGCTGCGCCAGGCAAGAACGCGATACAAGGATATTATACCACTTTATTCAGATCTTAAAAGGAAAATATTACAATTCTTCAGTCATTTCCGATGCCCATGGTTCCAGCATCACAACAGCTTTGAACAGATCGCCGTCAATTTTGATGTCAAATCGTCCGTTTTGAAGCCGCACAAGATCCTTAGCAATGGCAAGACCCAGCCCGCTCCCCTCTGTTGTGCGGGATTCATCCCCACGTTTGAAGCGTTCCATCAATTCATCTGCGTCGATATTCAGTTCCTCCTTGGAAATGTTCTTCATCTCCAAAACCGTTGCAGGACTCTGTCCTCTTCCGCCTTCCCGCACCATAAGATCCAGATAAACCCTGGAACCCTTCTGAGCGTATTTGAGCACATTGCCAAGGAGATTCTCTACCACTCTCCAAAGAAGCTGCCCATCTGCCCTGACGTAATATCTTTCATCGGCTGCGTTGATTCGAAATTCCAGTCCTGACGCTTCGATCCGATCTCCCATCTCACCCAGCCCTTGATTGATCAGAGAAAGCAGGTCAACTTTTTCAAACCTGACCGGGATTGCTCCGCTGGATGCTTTTGCTGCTTCAAAGAGATCTTCTGTCAGCTTTTTCAGCCGCATACTCTTCTGATCCAATACGTCAAGGTATTTGTCTGCATCCGGGTGGTCAAGGCCTTCTTTCTTCAGCAGATCAATGTATGTGATGATGGAGGTCAACGGTGTCTTTAAGTCATGGGATACATTGGAGATCAGATCGGTTTTCAGCCTCTGATTTTTCAGCTCATTTTGGATCGCAACTTCTGATGCTCTGGAAATTTCATTGATATCTCTGGCCAGATCATCCAAAACAGTATCTCCCTGAGCAGGAATCTTATAGGAAAGATTTCCGTTTTTCACCTCGTGTACGCCGTTTTTCACCGCTTCAAACTTCTTAACCCATTTGGGGGCAAAGACCAGAATCAACGCAGCCACAAGCGGCGCACCGATTACCGTTGCCGAAACCAGGCATACCGCAAGAGTAATCAAAACGACCTTTCTCATCAGACTGCTTCCCACATAAGTCGCTTTCAGCCCTTTCCAGAGTGCTGCAGCCGTGATCCAAATGATCGAATTGTTTAGGAATCTGCCGCCCTTCAAATTTCTCACAATGGATAAAATAAAGCACAATCCAAGGCTGGCAGAACCCAGACCTACTACGACCGCCAGCAGCATATTCAGATATAAAGGCCCACTGTAAAAATACCTCATATCGTTGTAAGCGACCCCGTAGTTGACCGTGTTCATCAGCAACCCAAAGAAAATTGCCCCGCCTCCAAAGAAGAGGATTCCAATTACAATCATCTGAAGCTCTGTAAACATCCGGTCAATCCTATTGAGCCTCAGATTGCCTTTCTCATCTCGCTCTCCGGTGAAGATCAGCAGATAGATGAGCAGGATCAAAGAAGCGAGCATACATAAAAGCGTCATGGGGACCCACTGCAGTATTTCCGCTTTCGCTTCGGTAAACTCTGCCGACTTAGCCGCAAGAAAGCTCTCGTCATACGCAATGCAGACCTGAAGTCCATCATTGTAATACCGATCCATTTGTTTTTCCAATTCCTTATCGAAATTTTTCATGGAACCATTGAAGCCTTCCGGAGAAGGTGGTTTTTTCGTAATGCTGCCATCCTGATAAATCATGAATGCCGCTTGATCAGTAAATTTCACTAAATCTGATTCGGACAAGCCTTTCTGCCCGGCTTCCCCTTGATTTTGAGCGATGTCTGGTTCTCCAAGCCCATCAGTATTTTTAATGACAATGGTTACAGAATCTTCCCCTGCCGCTGCTTCTTGAACATCGATTGGTTTGTTTGCAGTCTCCACTTCCCTTGTGGATGAACTCAGTTTTTTTTCTGAAGCGACGATGCTAACCGACGGTTTTCTGCCCGGTAGATTTGTAATCTCGTTCTGTCCATCCGTTGCAAAATAAGTAAATCCCTGTATGTTGTCCAGATCCCGTCGTTCCATGTAATAGGCCTGTAGATCCTCCTGAATCAGCACCTGCTTGACTTCTCCGACTTTATCCGGATAGTCCCTCTGGAACCTTTCTTTCACACCGGGAGAATAGTAGTCTCCATATTGATCCGAAAAGTTCGTTCCCACAACGGAACCGTCAATCGTTATTGTGGTTGTCTCTCTCGAACCGTTATAGTAGGTTGACTGATGATAAGCTCCCTCATAAAAAAGTGACTGCATGGCATCATCCAGGCGCTCCTGCGTAATGGTACCGCCGCTGTTAATATAATCCTCTCCTTTGTATTCACTCAGGATATAGAGGATGCTATCGGCCTTCTCATTAAAATTTCTCTGAAACGCCGCACTCTTTTCATAACTCGAGTATAAAAGCACATCGTCGATCCCGCTTCCGTAATCGGTATGATCCACTGCTCTGTAAATATAAGCAAAGCCTGCCAGCGACCCCAAAAAGAACAGGACGCAGAGGACAAATGCGATCCGTTTCATCGCCTTCCCGGTACTAAAGTTTTTCAATTTTATATCCAATTCCCCACACCACCTTTAAATATCTCGGCTCCTTCGGGTTAATTTCAATCTTCTCCCGAATTCTTCTGATATGCACGGCCACCGTGTTTTCCGGATGGAAGGACGGCTCATTCCAAACCACTTCGTAGATCCGTTCCATGGAAAACACCTTGCCTGCATTCTCTGTCAATAATTTTAATATTCCGTACTCAATGGGAGTGACTGGCACCTGTTCCCCGTCTACTGCGACGGTCTTCGCCTCGTCATCCACCACAAGACCCCCTGATTTAAACACCCCTGTTTTCTTTTCCAGACTTCCCAGACTGGTATACCGTCTGAGCTGTGATTTTACCCGTGCAATCAGCTCCAGCGGATTAAATGGTTTTGTAATGTAATCATCCGCTCCCAGGTTCAGTCCGGTCACCTTGTCGTAATCCTCCGACTTTGCGGAAAGCATAATGATTGGGATATTTTTTTCTTCTCTGATCTTCATGGTTGTTCTCATGCCATCCATTCTGGGCATCATAATATCCATCAAAACCAGATGAAGCTCCTCTTTGCGGACGATTTCCAGCGCCTCAATGCCATCATAGGCCTTAAAAACATCAAACCCTTCGTTTCTCAGATAGACCTCAATGGCTCCCACAATCTCCCTGTCATCATCGCAAATTAAAATATTCATCCTCTCTGCTCCCTTCAACCCGAATTCATTCTATCGCCTGCACACTGCAGCAGCAGCTGACGCAAGCATCCTCATTCCAATACCCCCTTCCTTATCAATACCCGAGGTCGTTCTGCCCCGCTATAAAAAGGATACCGGAAAATTCTTAATAAATAGTCCACCGAATTCTTACGAATTTATTAACTTATGGTAAATGTTTCTAACCCATTTGCCGTTCCATCTTGATATTTCTAATTTTATTTTCTGAATTTGCCATTTCATTATACTATTCTCCGGGCAGCGTTTCAATTGCAGGACATTTTGTCGGTATTTTGCCGGTCATTTATATTTCAGTTTCACATTTCGCTTGACACTTTCTTTTATTCGGCATATACTACAGAAAAAAGTAAAACGGAAGAATTCCATTCAGGCGCAAGCCGGGGAATTCCCGTGTAAAACCGTTGAATAAGAAGAGTAGGTGTAGACCTTCCTTTCACAGAGAGTTGCTGGTGGTGGGATAGCGACAGGGGAAACTAGACTGAATGGACTTATGAGGGCAGGACGAAATTAGCTTGCGCAGCATGGAAAACCGCAGCATAGCGGAAAATTAGTAAGGTTGCGCAGATAATTTTTCGAAAGAC
>JAQSXD010000217.1 GCA_029266295.1 Bacillota bacterium
GCGGCAATGCCTTATCTTGATGTTTTCCACCACTGCAAGCACTGCAGAGCAGATGCGGCGGGTATAATGGGGAAAAACCATGATATCTCAGCACAGCTATACGGGGAAGAACGTCCGGTTCAGGATATTTTTTCTCACGGATGATGGTCGGAAATATAAGTTCGTAAAAGTGTTCCATCTCCTTTTGTGATGATGTTTCTGTAGAAAAGGGAATCTGTCCAGTAGGAAAGATATCTTCTACTAGATAAAAACTGGGTGAAAACTGGATAAAAAATTGGATAAAAAATTGTTGACACCCAGTAACAGAAACTATATAATCACAATAACATAGTAAACATATTGTAATACTAGGAAATACAAATCAAGGAGATGGAACATGAAAAAATTTGGAAGAGCACTTATAATCATTTTTGGATTGGTATTGATCTTTAGCTTTGCAGGCTGCGCTGAAAAAGCTGCAAGTGAAAACAGCGGCAGCGAACCTGTAGAGGAAGTTACTTTGCTTCAGGAAATTCAGGAGAAGGGCGTACTGACAGTAGGCATCGAAGGCACCTATCCGCCTTATACGTATCACGATGAAAGCACTGATGAACTGGCGGGATATGATGTGGAGATCGCACAGGCCGTCGCAGATAAACTTGGTGTTAAAACAGAATTTGTAGAAACCAAGTGGGACAGTATCATTGCCGGACTTGACGCAAAGCGTTTTGACGCCATCATCAATCAGGTCAGCATCACGCCGGAACGTCAGGAAAAATACGATTTTTCCGAGCCTTATACATATACAAGGGGCGTATTGATTGTAAATGAGAACAACACTGATATCAAATCCTTCGAAGACCTGAACGGAAAAAGCTCTGCGCAAACGGCCACCAGCAACTGGGCAGGAAAGGCAGAATCCTTTGGAGCAACCATCGTCGGAACCGACGGCTTTAACCAGTCCATTGAGCTGGTATTAACTGGCAGAGCAGATGCGACTATCAACGATGATGTAACCTTCTACGACTATAGAAATGTCAAGGCAGACGCAAAGGTTAAGATCGCAGCTTATTCCGATGACATCAGCAAGAGTGCTGTATTGATCAGAAAAGGGAATGAGGAATTTGTAAAAGCTGTGAATGATGCGCTGGATGAATTGCGTGCAGAGGGTAAGCTGAAAGAGATCTCCGAAAAATATTTCGGTGTTGACGTTAGCCAGGAATAAGGAGCCGAAAGCATGTTAAATGAGAGGGTCATCAACATACTGCAGGAATCCTTTTTCAAGATTCTGATTCCCGGCATCACCTATACCATCCCATTAACCTTGGTCTCCTTCGCCATTGGACTATTCCTTGCGATTCTCGTCGCTTTGGTGCAGGTCAGCAACGTCAGAGTATTGAACCCCCTCGTTAAGTTCTATGTTTGGATCATTCGTGGTACGCCGCTTCTGGTGCAGATGTTCATCATCTTTTTTGGGCTGCCCAGTTTGGGCATTATGTTAAACTCAATCGTTGCAGCGATCATTGCCTTTTCTCTCAATGTCGGAGCCTATGCATCGGAAACCTTAAGGGCGGCAATCCTGTCTGTTCCTGCAGGGCAGATCGAAGCGGGTTCTTCTCTGGGGATGAACTATTTTCAGGTGCTTCACAGAATTATACTCCCCCAGGCATTTAAGGTATCGGTTCCTCCTTTGTTCAATTCGTTTATTAGTCTGGTGAAGGATACCTCTCTGGCATCAAGCATCACCGTAACAGAGATGTTTATGGTATCTCAGCGGATTGCAGCAAAGACCTATGAACCTTTAGCGCTCTACTGTGAGGTCGCAGTGATCTATCTGATCTTCTGCACCGTGCTCACAAAGGTACAGCACCGGACAGAAAAATGGCTGAAACTGGAACAGGGTTGATAAGGAGTCGGACAGATGCTACAAATAAGAAATTTAAGAAAGAAATATGAAGACCTGCAAGTAATCAATGGGATCAATGTAGACATTGAATCAAACAAGACGACTGTAATCATCGGACCTTCTGGATCGGGGAAAACAACACTCTTGCGATCCTTGAATCTTCTGACCATACCGGATAGCGGAGACATCAGTATGAATGATTCGACATTGCATTTTGGAGAAAAACAACCGCTGCAGAAAAAGCAGATTATTGAATTCAGAAAAAAAACTGGCATGGTATTTCAGAGTTTTAACCTTTTCTCCCATCGGACTGTAATAGAAAATATTATTGAAGGACCTGTGACGGTATTGAAAAAGAAAAAGGCAGAGGCGATCCAAGAAGGAATGGCGCTTCTGGAAAAGGTAGGTCTTGCAGAAAAAGCCAATCAGTATCCTAGACAGCTGTCCGGCGGTCAGCAGCAGAGAGTTGCAATTGCCCGGGCGCTGGCGATGAAACCGGAGGTTCTGCTCTTTGATGAACCCACAAGTGCACTGGATCCAGAACTGGAAATCGAAGTTCTGGAGATCATCAGAACCCTTGTAAAAGAGCATTATACCATCGTAATTGTGACACATAAGATGGGCTTCGCCAAAGAAGTGGCCGATCACGTGATCTTTCTCGAAAACGGAAACATTCTCGAGCAAGGAAGCTTTTCGTCACTCTGCCAATCTGGCAATGAACGCATCAATAAGTTCTTGACCTCTTTGCAATGACGGCATGCGGTTCCCGGCAGCGGCCCGGGAACCGCGTTTCTCTCTGTGAAAAATTTTAACAAAGATATATCAATATTGATTTTAGGGCGTGAATCAAGTTTTCCATACTCGATTCGCAGCAGATATGTAAAGGAAGGGATATAAAATGAAAACTGAGACTGACATGCGTACCTTACTGATCCATGGAGGAATTGACGGAGATGATGTGACGGGAGCGGTGAATGTTCCGATTTATCAAACATCAACGTATGAGCAGGATGCTCTGGGTGAGCTGAGAGGTGGCTATGAATACTCAAGGAGTGCCAACCCCACCAGAAAAGCGCTGGAGATGTTGATTGCAGATTTGGAGAAGGGAACGGATGGATTTGCCTTCGCATCGGGACTTGCCGCAATTACGGCGGTGTTCCACCTATTTAAAAGCGGAGATACCATCGTCATTTCCAATAATGTATACGGAGGAACCTTTCGGCTGCTGAATAAAGTATTCCCGCAGTTTGGTCTGAACTTTAAAATCGTCGATACCTCAAATCTGGAGGAAGTAAAACAGGCTGTCTCGGAGGATGTAAAAGCATTTTTAATCGAATCCCCAGCGAATCCTTTAATGACCATCACTGATATAAAGGCGGTTGCAGAAATCGCAAAGGAAAACGGCATTCTTACCATTGTTGACAATACTTTTATGACGCCTTATCTGCAAAGACCGATTGCGCTTGGAGCGGACATCGTCGTTCATAGCGCAACAAAATATCTTGGAGGACACAGTGACCTGATTGCCGGTCTTGCCGTCACAAACAACAACGAACTGGCAGAACGTCTTGGATTTACGCAAAACGCTACCGGAGGAATCCTGCAGCCCTTTGACTCATTTCTTCTGATCAGAGGAATTAAGACCTTGTCTGTCAGAATGGACCGTCACATTGAAAATGCCAGGTACATCGCGGAATTTTTAAAAGGCCACCCTGCTGCGGATCAGGTATATTACCCTGGATTAGCAGATTCAGAGGGCTACGAGATCAATCGCAGGCAGGCTGACGGCCCGGGGGCGATGATATCCTTCCGTCTGAACGAAGGATACGATCTGAAAAAATTCTTTGCCTCTCTGAAAGTGGCAAAGCTGGCGGAAAGTCTGGGCGGTGTGGAATCCCTCGTTTGCCATCCGGCTTCGATGACCCATGCATCCATTCCTGAAGAAGTAAGAGATAAGGTGGGCATCACATACAATCTCGTTCGCTACTCACCCGGGCTGGAAGCGAAGGAAGATCTGGTAAGAGATTTGGAAAACGCCTTTCTGGAGAGCAGGAGGTAATTCCATGGGATCGCAGACCTATTACAACGGTGTTTCTGAATTGATCGGGAATACGCCCTTATTGAAGCTGAATCACCTTGCAGTTCCGGACGGTGTGAATCTGTATGCAAAACTGGAGTATTACAACCCGGGCGGCAGCGTAAAAGACAGAATTGGTCTGTCCATGATTGAGGATGCAGAAAGAAAGGGTTTGCTGCAGAAAGGTTCCACCATCATTGAAGCCACAGCCGGAAATACGGGACTTGGAATCGCTGTTGCAGCCATTAACAAAGGGTACCGGATTCTTTTCGTGGTACCGGAAAAGTTCTCCGTGGAAAAGCAGATTTTAATGAAGGCGCTGGGGGCTGAGATTATCAACACCTCCAGAGAAGAGGGAATGCGGGGGGCCATGAACAAAGCTCGTGAGCTGAGAGAAGAAATTCCTGGAGCCATTGAGCTTGCACAGTTCGTTAATCCGGCAAACCCCCGGATTCATTATGAAGCCACCGGGGCTGAAATCTTCGCGGCTTTGGATGGCAACATTGACTATCTTGTAGCCGGGGCAGGAAGCGGAGGTACTTTCACAGGGGTGGTACGGTATCTAAAGGAGAGAATCCCCGGCGTAAAGGGAATTCTTGCAGATCCTGAAGGTTCTTCTATGGGCGGCGGAGATGCGCACTGCTATAATATTGAGGGCATCGGAAATGACTTCATTCCCGAAACCATGGATATGAGCCTGGTGGATGATGTGATTAAGGTGACAGACAAGGATGCCTTTGACACAGTAAAACTACTTGCCGCCAAGGAAGGACTGATTACAGGGTCTTCCTCAGGAGCAGCTGCGGCTGCGGCACTCCGTCTTGCAAAACAAACTTCAGGAGGCAATATTGTTACCGTTCTTCCGGATCGGGGAGACCGGTATTTTAGTAAAAATATATTTGGAACAAACGGATAGCGATACAGAAGAGATCATAAAGACAATCAATCAATCCCATAATCCAAATTCAGATGCGCGCCCTTAAGGGGCGCGTTTTTATCTCATGCCATTGTAACTTTCTGACGAAAGTGTATAATTAGGAAGTGAAATTCTTGTCACAGTGATCGTAGAGTTCCATCGCATAATGTGAGGTATTATTTTGGATAATTTTATATACAGTTTGAATGCTACCGTTCCGATCTTCGTGGTAATGTTTGTGGGATGGATCTTAAAACAAAAGGGGATGCTGAATGATAATTTCGTCAATGTAGCCGACCGGTTCAATTTTAAAGTTACGCTTCCCATTCTTTTGTTCCGGGATATTTCAGCCATGGATATCAAGTCTGATTTCAACTTGTCCTTCTTTTTATACTGCATGATTGCGACCATCACCTGCTTTGCGACGATTTGGTTTTTTGCTGAGATTTTTCTAAAGGATAAAAGCCTTGTAGGTAGTTTTGTACAGGGATCGTTTCGAGGAAGTATGGCAGTTTTAGGAATCGCATTCGTTCAAAATATCTATGGAAATGCAGGTTTGGCACCCCTGATGATCGTTGCTGCAGTTCCGCTTTACAATATTTTCTCCGTGGTCGTCTTAACCATCAGAGGGGAGACGTGCGGGGAAGGTGTCGGCAGCAGGGTTAAAGCATCTCTCGTAGGGATTATCACCAACCCGATTATTATCGCAATCTTTGCTGGGCTTCCTTTTTCCTTGCTGGAGGTTGAATTGCCCGGAATTGCACTAAAAAGCCTCAATAACTTTGCAAATATGGCCACGCCCCTTGCGCTCATCGCGATCGGTGCAGGTTTTCAGCTACATCAGGCGCTGGGGAAATTCAACCTTGCCGCTACAGCTTCTGTTATTAAGCTGATCCTACAGCCGGCAATCTTTTTACCGGTGGCAGTGATGCTGGGGTTTCGGGATCAGGCAATGATCGCCGTTTTGATTATGCTGGGGGCACCGGCTACGCCCACTTGCTATATCATGGCAAAAAATATGGGAAACGACAGCGTTTTGGCTTCCGGTATTGTGGTTTTATCCATGCTCATATCACCCATTACCATAACCTTTTGGATCTTTATTCTAAAAACCATGGCTTATATTTAGGGAAAAGAGAAGGTGAAGGACTTGCAGGAAATAAATATTCTATGGATCATCATTTGTGCCTGCTTTGTATTCTTTATGCAGGCAGGATTTATCTGCTATGAGGTTGGTTTTGTACAGAGCAAGAATGTTATCTCTGTGGCCATTGAGAATCTTTTGACATTTATGATCACAACCATTGGATTCAGTCTGATCGGCTTTCCCTTGATGTTCGGAAAAACCTGGGAGGGAGTTATCGGAAATAGCTTTTGGCACTTTGCCGGCATTCAGGAAGCATCCCCTTTGGGATATGCCTTTGTATTTTTTGAGCTGATGTTTGCGGCGACAGCGGTTACGATCTTTGCCGGTTCGATGTCAGAACGGACGAAGCTATTTCCTCTTCAAATCGCTGCTGTGATCAGTGCTGCTTTGATTTTTCCTGTCTACGGCCATTGGGTCTGGGGCGGACTGTTTCTGAAACAGGATACCTGGCTGGCAGC
>JAQSXD010000218.1 GCA_029266295.1 Bacillota bacterium
TTACCGAATTAATGATCGTCATTGCTCCGATTGCAGCGTCTCCCCCGTGTGTTTTTAACGCATGGTAGGATATCATGCTGACGGCTACCGAAGAGAGTTGCATTGCAAATGGAGCAAAGCCAATGCTCAGAATCGACTGAATCGTTTTGAAGCGCAGCTTTAACTTTTGCGCTTCAATTCTTATGAGACTCTTTTTACTGAGAAAATGTCCGATGATCATGATCGACGTTACCATCTGGGCAATAATGGTTGCCCAGGCGGCACCGGATATTCCCATATCAAGTGTGAAGATTAGAATAGGGTCTAAAATGATATTAATCAGTGTTCCCACAATTAAAATCATCATAGATTTGATCGGATGTCCGGCAGCCCTTACCAAATTGACCAATCCTGTACCAATCCCCTGGAAAATGGTACCGTAAAGGATGACCGTCATGTATTCCGACGCGTAAGGCATCGTCGCATCACTGGCACCAAAGGCTTTCAGAATAGGAACCATAAAGACCAGCCCCAAAAGAGTCATTAAGAGCATTAGGCCAATGAGTAATGTTACGGCATTGCCCAGTAAGCCCTGGGCTTCCTCTTTTTTATTTTCTCCCAGCTTGATCGAAATCAGTGCAGCCGCGCCGATTCCTACCAACGAACTTACTGCAGACAGCAGCATCATAAATGGTAAACTCAGTCCGATGCCGGTCATGGCAAGACCGCCGATTCTGCCGACAAAGATTCTGTCCACCAGATTATATAGGGAATTTACAATCATACCGCCAATGGCGGGAAGGGAAAACTGAAGTAAAAGTTTACCTACCGGCATTGTGATTAGTGTATCTTTATTTGTTTCCATCATTTATTCCCCCTTAGCGGCTAAAACCGTATAGATCCCAGCGTTAAATCTTGTCTTCGTTATGATTTTGAATCCTGAAAACGCTAATATTCTTTCAAGCTCATCCGACGGAATACGAATTGCCATCGGTGGGCCTTCCGTTACTTTGTCGTCTTTTTCATACTCCAGACATAACAAGTGGCCTCCGGTTTTTAGGACCTCATAGATCTTTGCAATCGCTTCTTTGAGAGAAGGTACTTCGTGGAGTATTAAGGAAGCCATAACAAAGTCAATGCTTTCATGCTGCATGGTCAAACTTTCAATATATTCTTGAATCAATTCAATATGGTGCAGTCCTTTTTCTTTGGCTTTTTCTTCTATTACGCTGAGCATACGCCTGTCTGGGTCCATGGCGTACACCATGCCGGATGTGGCCTCTGCCATGGGGATTGTAAAAAAACCAGAGCCGGCACCTACATCGAGGAGCGTATGATTTTTTTGAATTGGCATCTGACGAATAAGCGCTTCGGGCGGCATAAGGGTCTCTCTTTGCTTACTTTCTAAAAAAGCGATTTTACTTAAAAATTTTTGATCCGGCTGGTTGTGATCGTTCATATGGTTCATAAAAAAATCCTCCATTAAATACAATGCAGACTGTAATTGTCTACAATAAAGTTAAAAAATGAGCAGCGGGCTGCTGCTGATTAGCGTCTCTATCTACAATATTTCATAAATCTTTTTTTCTTTTAGATGGTATACCATTTTCTCTTCGGCATCCCTCATAACCCTCTCGATGTGACAATCGTTGCTTTCATCCATCTCGCAGGTGAAAAGCGCTCCGCTGCCCTCAATTGCCTGGATGACATCATAAAAACTTATTTCATCCTTGGATTTTCTAAGGCTATAACCACCATTCATCCCAGGTGTAGACTGAATCAGATCCGCTTTGACCAATTGGGTCAGGATCTTTGACAGGTAGGTTGGGGATATATTCATGTGACTGGCCAATGGCTGCAAACTTAAGTTATCCTTCCCTTGTTGTTGCACCAAATAAGCCATGATATGCAAAGCATAGTTCGTTGCCTTCGTATACTTCATAATCGGTTCCTTTCGAAAAGAAATTACGGACTGTATTTATCTATAATTATAATCGCGTTTTAATCATTTGTCAATAGTGATTTATTACAAGTTATAATATGACATATGTTTGTCCAATTACAAATTGTATAATGGTTTCATAATACTTATAAAGGGAAAACTAAGGAGATCGATTTGCATGGAATGGATACAGGCAAAAACAATTTTATCCGGTTACGCTGAAAACAACAACTGGTTTGGAGTCAACTACAACATGAATCTTTATAAGGGATGCAACCATGGGTGTATTTACTGTGACAGCCGAAGTGACTGCTATCGGGTTGATAATTTTGATCAGGTCAGGGCAAAGGAAAATGTACTCGCGATCCTCGAACGCGAGCTTCGCGTCAAACGTAAAACGGGTGTTGTAGGCACAGGCGCTATGAGTGATCCATACAATCCTTATGAAAAAGAGCATCAGTTCACAAGAAGTGCATTGGAATTAATCAACCGTCATGGATTTGGTATCTCCATTGCGACAAAAAGTAATCTGATTGTACGGGATATTGATCTACTAAAGAAGATTGGGGAGCATTCGCCGGTGCTTGTAAAAATAACTGTTACAACTGCAGACGATACGTTATGCAGAATCGTTGAGCCAAATGTATCTCCCTCCTCCGACCGATTAAAGGCAATCCAAAGGTTGTCTGAAGAGGGAATCTTTGCAGGAATCCTGATGATGCCGATTCTTCCGTTTATCGAAGACACAGAGGATAATATAAAGACAATTGTCGAACGCTCCCATCAAAGCGGGGCAAGATTTATCTATCCTTCATTTGGTATGACATTAAGACAAAACCAAAGGGATTGGTATTATGACAAGCTGGATCAATTGTTCCCTGGGCTGAAAGAAAAATATCTTGCTGCCTATGGAAACGCATATGAGTGCCGCTCTCCGCGGGCAAAGGAGCTATGGCACTGCTTTCGGAGCCTCTGCGATCAATATGGCATTCTTTATCAGATGGAAGATATCATAAGGGGTTACAAGGAAGCCTATCAGGTTGATCAGTTGACGTTCTTATAAAATTCGAGGTTTCTTAGTATAATGATAGTATTCGTATTATTCGCAAAAGGAGAACAGCGGAATTGAAAAAAATTCTTGTCATTGACGATGAACCTGCAATAAGAGATTTGATCGAATTGGTGCTGAGACGAGAGAACTATCAGGTGAAAACTGCGGAAAACGGGGCAGCGGGTCTTATGGAAATTAACTCATTTCAACCGGATTTGGTTTTGTTAGATTTGATGCTTCCGGATTCTTCCGGTTATGACCTTTGCCGGGAAATTGTAAAACAATCTGCAATTCCTGTTATTATGGTGTCTGCGAGGAATGAGACGATCGATAAAGTGCTGGGACTGGAACTTGGCGCAGAAGATTATCTGACAAAACCGTTTGACAATAGAGAGCTCTTAGCCAGAATCAAAGTTGTGCTGAGAAGGTATGAACAGAGCGACACAATAGGCAGCAACGAAACAGCCCCCATCAAAAATGGAGCGCTGGAAATTGATTTTGAAACGAAACAGGTGCGAAAGGACGGAACGGCAGTTTCACTGACGGCAAAGGAGTTTAAGATCCTTGAAGTCCTATTGAAACGGCCGAAAAAAGTATTTACACGGGATGAACTTCTGGAGCTGATATGGGGATACGATTATTTAGGTGACAGCAGAAGTGTCGATATGACCATTATGCGGCTTCGAAAGAAACTGGAAGACGATTCCGAAAACCCGAGGTATGTCAGGACGGTCTATGGTTTTGGTTATCAATTCGGAGGTGACGCTGATTGAAGTATGCAACCAGGCTCCTGTTTATGATTCTTTTTTTCTCTGTAATATCTTTTTCTATTATGATTCTATGGGTCAACAAAGCCATCGAACATGATAGCTTTTTAACAATTGAGAAACAGATGATGGAGAAGGCAGATCTTTGCGAGCTGTCAATTCGGGAAATCCTTGCGCGTCATGATAAAGAAACGATGGAAACAGATCCCTCTGCAGTGGCAAAAGATGTGCTCAGTGTATTGAAAGCGTCAGGATCGGAAGTAAGAATCTATGATGCCAAACTCAATCTGCTAGGGCTGGCGGAAAACGGAATCATCAGGTACGATGGCACTTCTTCAATCTATAACGAGAACCTTGAGAGTGCCTTAAAAGGGAACTATGCTTACACTGTTACAGATCAGCATTTGATTTATTTTGCAATACCGATTCAGGACAAATATTATCAAACAGCCTATGTTTTCGAGATTGTGGAAGACATCTCCTACTTTTACGATATCCTGGATACGATTCGAACCATATTCATCATTGGTGCTGGTGGATTCCTTTTCCTCATCACCCTTTCCGGCTTGTACATTGCTCGAAGAACAACAAAACCAATCAAGTATCTTTTAAGAGCAACGGAAAAGTTTTCAAGGCAGCAATTTGATCCTGTTGAGCTAAACAGAAAGGACGAGCTGGGAATGCTGGCCGCAGGATTAAATCAGATGGGCATGAAATTAAAAGAGTATATCCAGTATCAAAAACAGTTTGTTTCCAATGTATCACATGAGCTGAAAACACCCCTGGCCGCAATTCGGGGGTTTTCTCAGTATTTACAGGAGGGGAAAACAGAGGAGCAGGATTTAAAAAAGATTTCCTTTCACCTGATCAATGAATCGGATCGCCTTACAAAACTCATCAACGAGCTTTTAATTCTTTCCCAGTTTGATAGCGCGACGCAGGATCTCAATGCAGGCAGGGAAGACCTCTCGGAATTAACGGATTGTGTCATACAAGAAATGAAGGCGAATGCCGAAAAAAGAGGGATCTCAATCGAAGCGGATTTGACAACCGGAGTACTGGCGATTGTGAATACAACCCTGATGTCGCATGCAATCGCAAATATACTTGAGAATGCAATCAAATATTCTCATGCAGGAGGGCATATCCGAGTTGAGACCTATGTCGATTGTGATATCGCTGTGTTAAAAATTAGTGATCAGGGTATTGGGATTAAAGAGAGCGAACTTGCTTTGGTTCAGGAGAGATTTTACCGAGCGGGAAATTCAAATTTTGCGAGCGGCTCCGGGCTGGGACTTTCTCTTTGCAAAGAGATTGTTCAAAAGTTTGGGGGACAATTATTGATCGAAAGCAAATTGGGTGACGGCACCAGCGTTTCTATTCTTCTTCCGTTGGTGTAATGTTACAAGAATGATACAAGTTTGCTATGACTCTAATAAAACCATTCTCTATAATGATCTTGTAACAACGGAACACGAACGTATTGCTTAAAGGAGGTATTGCAATGAAAGTTTTTAGAAAGATCGTCATCATGACAATCATTTTATCAGTTTGCGGAATGGCTTTTGCTGGCTGCAGCAAGAATGAGGTTAAAGATGATGGAATTATCAAAGAAGGTACCATCGAAAAGGACGGAAATGTTATTTTAAAGCAGCTGGCTTTTGTTTATAAGGAGAATACCATAGCCATCTCAGATATTGCAGATGATCAAAAAATGGAAAGCATGCTGGGAAAAGCGGACGAGATCAAATCCCATACGTATTCTCAGGACGATGGACGCAATATGGACCAGCTCAATGGAAAGACCGAGAAGCAGTATCAGTATCCCGGACTTGTAATCAAAACCCTTGATATAGCTGAAAATAACGAGCCATTGATTTTTCAAATTGAGATTACTGATCCAAATTACCCTACCGTAAGAAATATTAAAGTAGGAGATACCTTCGAAAAGCTGCAGGAGGCTTACCCCGAAGGAACTTTACTGGGCGGAGAATTAACAGACCAGGAGGATGATTTCCGGTATGAACCAGTGAATTATGTGGATGTCATGACGTTTCATATCAAGGATAAAAAGGTGGAGAGCATCCAGATTTATACAATGATCGACTGATCATGAAAAAACCATGAAAAAGTCTCGCAATTTTGATTGCGGGACTTATTCCGATGGATTAACATTAATACCATAATTTACATAATAAATGATAATCAGACAAGCCATGGGACAAAACAGGCCGAGAATGGCCTGTTTTTTTTGTCATATATCTGTCATTTGTCATCAGATTTTTAGGAAATATGAAACATATTTGTTGTTCATCGCAAAACAAGAAGGAATTTGTAGGACTGATTCTGTTGAATCGTAAGTTTTCAAAATGATATTATAAAACATAACTTTTATAAAGAAGTTTTTCAAAAGTGATTTATCTAATTATGCGTCGACAAATGACAAGAAAGGGGTAATTACGTATGATTCACAAGAATGTATTTGCCAAAAGAATGTTCTGCATCATTCTTGCAATACTCTTCCTTGCAATGGGTTCAGGTTGCAGCGCGCAAGCGATTTCTTCCGCTGATACAACCAACGTGCTGATGCCCGGCAGCCCCCAAGCAGAAAAAATAGGGACATCCATTTCGTCTCCTCCGAAGGATTCCTCTGCACTGGCGGAAGGCTACCGGGCTATATGCGATGCAGGGAGTACATATATAGCAGTAGGTACAGGGGGACGGATTGATAAGATCAAGGTAGGTACAGGGGGACGGATTGATAAGATCAAGGCTGATAAAACGGTCAACCGAGTATCTTCTGCAACAAAAGCTTGCTTAAATGATGTCATCTCACTAAATGGTACGGATATAGCGGTTGGAGATCAAGGCACCATCCTGATAGCAAAAGATGGCGGCAGCTTTCAGTCTGCAAAAAGTGGGACAAAAAAACCTCTTTTCAGCCTTACAGTATTTCGCGAAAATTTCTGGGCAGCAGGGGCTGGAGGGGTACTTCTTCGCTCCGCGGACGGTAAACAATGGGAAGCAGTAGATTCCGGAATCAAAAACAACATTCTTTCCATCTCTGCCAATGAGAAAATGTGTATGGCTATTACCAGAGAGGGGCAGATCTTGATGTCCACTGACGGTTCGAAGTGGAACATAACG
>JAQSXD010000219.1 GCA_029266295.1 Bacillota bacterium
CTCAATAAGCTTTAGGACAAAACGCTCCAGATAGGGCCAAACAAATTTTTCAAAGGCCCCGTATGAAAAAAACTGGCTGCTGATCCGGTTGACCCCGACAAAGGCACGCGGAATTCCTGTTTTGCCGACAAGATCAATGCATTCTGCGATGGCATCATCGGTTGCGATGGAAATTGCTTCGCACAGCAGTTCAGGTGCTTTGTAGGTATCCCGTATAAATTCGGGAAAGGATCTGAGCGTGGTGAAATAAGCAACGGGAAAGTTGATATGGGCGCCGTAGAGGTAAACTTGACCAAGGGCCTCAGCGCTTTCCTTTTCCTTTTGGTGAAGATTCAGAAGATCTTCTTCTGCCAAGGTGATTTGCTCTTTTGAGGTCCCGAAGGCCCTGAAAAAGAAGGTTTGGATGTACGCTTTATATCCTTTATCAATGATGATTCGATAGTCTTCTCTGGACATTGCTTCATATTCTACAACCTGATATTCATAGTCCTCAGGAAGATCCACTCCCGGCATTTTGCTTTTTAGAAGACCGATTTTATTTTGTAGTCTGCCGTGGTGGATAAAATAAATGGAGCGACGGATATCCCATAGGGGAAACGCCTCCTTAATCAATGCTAATGAGGCAAAAGCTTTTTCTTCGTCGTAGAGAAAGTCATGATTCGATATACCGGAAAATCTTGCTGCATAGCTTTCAATCAAAGGAGCACAGGAAATCCTGTCTGCTTTCTGATGGGAAATGGCAGCATATAGCCTTTCCTCTGGAGAAAAAACGTTCTGATTCATAAGACTGTTTACCCCCTTGGTTATAGGATTTGACCTTGTGCCGGTGATAGAGAAAGTTCGCTGAAATGATCCAACGTTACCTGAGAGCCCGGGGGAACGATGCAAAAGTCCTCATCCCAGTCTTCGGAAAACAGTTTTATCAAATGCTGGATACTTCCTTGTTTCATGCAAAGCTGCATATTCAATTTTCGGGCTGATTCCAATGCAATGGGGGTACAGTCTTCTACAGGATAAGCACCTGTATCAAGCAGTGTAAAGCACTTGTAATGGGCCAGCATTACATCCATAATCCGATCTGTTTTTTTCTGTCCATATCGTTCCAAATACCGATCATACTCATTTACGATGCTGTACTGACTTTTTAGCCAGCCGCGGGTCAGGAAATAGCAGCCGCTGCTTCTTATGGTTATTTTATCTTTATTCTTATATAAAAACAAGTCGATACAGTCATTGGCTTGAGGGAATATCAAATTTGCTGTTGAAGATTTCAGCCCTACAACAGAGTTCCCGCAGTAGCCGAAGGATAATAGGATATTTTCAGGAGCCTGCTCGCGATCAATTCGGTCAATTTCCTCTTGAAGCTTGTCGTGTAGCTTTTGGGGAAACATATGTAAGGAGGAGTCGATCCATATAATAGGGTCTTGATTTTCGGCAGCGGACCGCGCCTTCCTAATTTCGTCTTCCAGGATCTCGCAAGCTAAAATAATATTACGCATCTTCTCTGACCTCCTGCCATACGGAAGCAGGGGGACTACCTACATGTTTCTGAGCCCAGCGTCTTAGCTCAAGATTTGAGATCATTTTTTGACTGTCGGCTGACAGCTTGACATAAAGTTCATAGCTTTCAATAATGTCTTTTACAAAATAATCTGCTTCTACATAATTTTTCACTTCTTCGTCAACAAGTCCGCAGATCACCACAACCACCTTCTCCCGAAGTCCCCTTTCTTTCAGCAAACTGACGGTTTTTTTCATAGAATAATAGGACGAGGTAATGAGGCCGGATAGGAACAAAACCACAGGCTCATCTCCCGTAACCTGCTCCAAAATTATCTCCGGCGGCACGTTGACACCCAGATCCACGGGATGAATGCCCTTGGAATTAAAATAGGTGACGGCAATGTTCTTGCCGATATCATGAATATCTCTTTCGACGGTAGCGAATATGGCTTTGACTGGCTGAGGCAGGGAAGAATCTTCAGGAGGAAAGGTAATCAGTTTAATAACCTCCTTAAAGATCAGGCCGGACATAATCAGATCAGCAATAAAGTATCGCCCTTGGTTATAGTAGACCCCTACTCGGTTGACTCCCTCCTGAACCAAGCTGATAATGGAAACAGGGCTATCGCCCTCCCTTATTCTTTGGCTTACAATGTCGATGGCCAAGTCTTCGTTAAGCTCAAGTACAGCATCAATTAATTGGTCTTCCATATCTTTTCCTCCCATTATGTTGAATGATGACCGTTTAATTTGTAGTGTAGTGTCGATGCGATTCCATTAAAGGGCAGAAACCGCAAAAAGCCTTCCGTAATCTTTTTTAATATGCATCCGTCCCCAGGCGATGGGTTTGTCGTCCTTGCTGATGCACTTCTGTTCGATTACCAGCAGGGGGCAACTCTCCTTCAGATCAAGGATTTTATTCAGTTCTTTATCCGAAATCTCTGGCCAGATTTTCAGCTCTTTCTTCACGGAAAAAAGGGAAACCTGATTGGTGATGATTTCGGGGAAGGTGGCGTAGCCAATTTCATCCTCGATATTGGGCTGCCCTTTGTCATAAGGAAGATATTTTGTATCAATGGCAATTGGAACTTCATCCTCGTTAAAAAGAATGTTTTTGATCAGGATTACCTTTTTGCTTCTCGTAAGTCCCAGCTCCGCTGCAACATCCTCGGGAGCCGTTATGATGTCAACCTGATGAAGCTTAATATTCTCTACATATCGTTTGATAAAATCCGTTTCGTCAAAGTAGAGGATATGCTTGTTATATCGCGGCTCATTGACAAAATAGCCTTTGCCCGGAACCGAGTAGATATAACCCTTTTCCGACAGCAGCAAAAGTGCTTTTCTGGCGCTCATTCTGCTGACTCCATAGTTGGCGGAGAGACTGTTTTCGGAGGGAAGCATGTTGCCGGGTGCCAGGTCTCCTAATTCGATCTGTTCCTTCAAATCCTCCAGTATCTGCATATATTTTATTGCGTTCATAGAAAACCTCATTTGCGAATTATTGATCAATTTATTCTATCATATGGTATATACAAGTACAAACTAATATTGACAGTTAGATTAAGATTCTATATACTGATATAAACCAGTATATACAAGTTTGTACGCAATCATAACAGGGAGGATTAAAACTATGTCTGTAAAGTATCAGCACATCACAGAAGCACTTGCTCAGCTGGAAGAGGAGGCTCTTGTCCAGGCACTTAAGGACGCTGTTGAGGCCGGCCCAAGCGCTGAGGAAGCGCAGGATATCGTCAATGCCTGCACCATGGGAATGGAAAGGGTAGGAGACCTGTTTGAGGAAGGGGAGTATTTTGTAGGGGATCTGATCTATGCTGCCGACATCCTGAAAGGCGGGATGGAACTCCTGGCGCCTTGTATCGGAGCCGGCGGTGTTTCCAAGATCGGAAAACTTGTCATAGGCTCTGCCCCCGGAGATCTTCACGATATCGGAAAAAATATTTTTATTGCAATGATGGAGGCTGCAGGTTTTGAGGTACATGATCTGGGTATCGATGTAGCCCCTGATAAGTTTGTGGAAAAGGTGAAAGAAGTTCAGCCGGATATCGTTGGAATCAGCGGACTGCTGACTTTGTCTCTCGACACAATGGGAGACGTAATCAACGCTTTGAAACAGGCAGGACTTCGGGATGGTGTTAAAGTGATGATCGGCGGAAATCCGGTCAGCGAAGCAGTTCAAAAGAGAGTTGGAGCGGATGCTCACAGTACCAATGCTGCTACAGGTGTGAAGCAGTGTAAAGAATGGGTGGTGGCATAACCATGAGTGATGATGTACAGAAATTATTACAGGAGCGAGTGGAACGGATCACGACAACGATCAAGATCGAAGAGCCCGATAGAGTACCAATTACTTCAATGTTTGAAACCTGGGCTGGACATTACAGCGGCTATTCTGTAACCGATGTGGCATTTAATTACGATAAGCTTGCAGAGTCTTTCTATAAGGTGGCAGAGGAATTCGAAGTAGATACCCTTCCACCGCCTCTTGGAGTGCGCTGCGGCCCCATCTATACCACTTTGGGAACCAAGGAATTTTCCTTCTTCAATAAAGACGGTGTACCACATGCCTCCATTCAGCATATGGAGGGAAAGGACATCATGTCCGTTGAAGAATATCCTGAGCTGATCAAGGACCCTTACAAGTTTATTATCGAAAAGCAGCTTCCAAGGAGATATAAAGCACTGGATCAGGCTCCCGATAAAAAAGCAGAAGCGCTTGGAAAGGCATGCTTCATCTATGAAAAATACATCGCCAACGCAGTGGGAAAACTCTGCGGCACGCTGGAAACAAAGTATGGAATTCCTGCTCTGTTTAAGTCCAGCACCGAAATGCCCCTGGATGCGCTGATGGATTATTTCAGAGGTTTCAGAGGCGTTTCTGTGGATATCAGAAGGAATAAAGAACAGGTGATAGAAGCCTGTGAAGCATTATATCCGGTCATGCTGCGACGTGCGGTGCAGAATCTTCCCAGCGGACCTTTCCCATTCATTTTTATCCCATTACATATTCCAACCTATTTGAAACCGAAAGATTTTGAAACCTTCTATTATCCGACCTTCAAGCGGATGATTGAGGATCTGATTTCCTTTGATCTGACACCCGCCCTGTTTATGGAAGGCAATTGGGAGCCTTACTACGATTATATCAACGAGCTTCCGAAGAAAAAGGTCGTAGGTCTTATTGAACATGGAGATTTCAAAAAGACCAAGGATAATATCGGAAAGACCATTACAATCTGGGGAGGAATGCCCATCGATGTCATCAACAATTCCACAAAGGAAGAAGCAATTGATTATGCGAAAAAGCTTATCGATGACCTTGCTCCTGGAGGTGGCTATATCTTCGGCTGTGATAAATCACTCCTTGCACCCAATGATGCAAACCCTGAAAATCTCAAAGCCGTATTCAAGTTCGTTAAAGAATACGGTGTCTATAAATAGGAGGGATACAATGATTATTAAATTACCAGCCCTGGAATCGGAACTATTTGATACCTGGGAAAAACATATCGAAGCAAACCCGGAACTGAAAAACAGCCCCATCGAAGCAAAAGAGGAATTCGAGCGGTCTGTTGACGAATATTACGCCATGATCATGCTCATATCTACCATGTAATGCACGGAACAAACAAAGGTTACTTAATTTATAGGAGGAAAATCAATGGAATTCCAAAACAAACGGCTCGTAGGGTCAACTGAAAAACTCAGTATTGGCCAGTCTTTGTTCTTCGGCTTTCAATCGGTTTTAGCTTGTAATCTGTTCCTGGGTCCCATCGTTATTATTGGAATTATGCAGATGGATGTGTCTGCAGCGGCCGCTCTTATTGCGATGACGTTTCTTGCATGCGGTATCGCAACCATCATTCAGTCAGGATTTTTCCTGAAATATCAGGTCATTCAAGGAATGTCTTTCGCAATCTTCGGAGCGGTTATTGCAATTGTAATTAATTCCGATTTTGCAACCGTATTCGGAGGGATTATGGTTGCGTCAATCATTCTTATCCTACTTGGAGTCACGGGACTCTTCAGCATTGTCGTTGACAAACTCATTCCCGGGTTTGTTGCCGGGACGGTAATCACTATTATCGGTGTTGCACTGATGCCAATCTCATGGAATTCGATCATCGGGATAGCGGGAAATCCGGCGATCAATTTCCTGGAAGCGGGTATTACCTTTGTCGCTATGATTGTCTTCATGCGCCTTGGAAATATCCGCGGCAAAGCGGGCAGGATTATTTCCGTCGGTTCGGTAATTTATGCCATTGCGCTGGGAACCATCGTGGCGTCTTTCTTTGGCCATGTTGATCTTACTCCTGTGGGAACGGCTCCCTGGTTTGCCATTCCACAGATTCTCCCCTTCGGTGCTCCCAAATTTGATCCCAATGCCATTATCGTCATGACCTTTATCCTGATCATTGTCATGGTGGAGTCTGTAGGAACCTGGTTTACTATTTCGGAAATGTCAGGAGAAAAGCTCGATAAAAAACGGATTGATCGGGGCGTAATGGGAGAAGGAATCGGCTGCTTTATCGGAGCATTCATCGGCGGACTTCCAGTTACCAGCTATGCATCCAATACCGGCGTGCTGGCAGTAACAAAGGTTTTCAGCCGTTATGCAGCACTGGGAGGCGGGATTATCGCAATTGCCATGGCGCTGTGTCCCAAGCTGATGTATCTCATCGCTATCGTCCCAGGATCAGTAATTTGGGGTATCTACGGATACATCTGTATTGCGATTATGCTTAGCGGACTTTCCAGTATCAAGCGTTATCCTTTTACCGAGCGGAACAATTTGGTTCTCGGCACCTCAATCCTGACGACGATCGGAGCAAGTGTTCTTCCTGCATCCATCGTCCAAAGCATGCCCCCGCTGCTCAGCTATTTATTTGGCTCAGCAATTTGTG
>JAQSXD010000220.1 GCA_029266295.1 Bacillota bacterium
CTGAATTCCTGCAATCTGTGCCGGTGTTGATACGCTCCAGGGCTGACCCGCATCCCGAAGGGCTTCCAGCAAGGCACCATTGGATGTCAAACAATAGCCCAGCCGCAGGCCGGCCATGGCATAGGTTTTGGTAAAGGCTTTCAGAATCATAAGATTCCGGGAATCCTGAATCCGATCTTTGATGGAATAACGCTCCGGCTCCTCGAGAAAGCCATTGAAGCATTCATCAACCACAAGGAAAATCCCAAGCTCTTTGCACCGTTCCAGCACCCTACAAAGAAATTCGTTTGACATCAGCTGCCCGGTAGGATTGTTGGGGTTGCACAGGAATAGCAGATCAAGCTCTTGATTCAAGGCGTCGATCAGCCCCTCGTCTGCTTGAAAGCCACTGTCAGCGGAAAGAGGGTATCGGATGACCTCACAGGAAACCGCATGGAGGGCCTCCTCATATTCTGCAAAAGTCGGTGCCAGAACCATAGCTTTTTGGGGCTTAATGGCATAGGCCATGCGAAAAATGAGATCCGCTGCACCGTTTCCGCAGAGAAGCCATACCGAAGGCACGTCCTCATATACTGCCAAATTGTCGATGAGCTCCCGGCAAAGAGGGTCAGGATAAATGTCAAAGCCCCCAATCGCCTCTGTCAAGGCTTTCTTCACTCCGGCGGGAAGCCCCAGAGGATTGATGTTTGCGGAAAAATCCAGAAGTCTGGGTGTTTGGACAAGAGAACCGGTCTGAACAGAGCCCGGCGGTAAGCCTTCCAAGGCTTTTCTGGCCGAATAAATGTCGCCTCCATGAACCAGCTTTATTTTGGATTCAGTCTTTCCTTCTATTTCATTTTTTCCTTCTGTTTCATTCTTTACGTCAGGTTCGCCTCTTCGGATTGGTTCTTTCTTCATTTTTTCTTTCTTTTGCTCCGCCTGTTTCATATGATCCATAATGCAGCCCCCATGCTGATGATACAAATAAGAAAGGTCAGATACGCCGTAACATACAGCAGCCGGTTTGCTCTGGGAATATCGTCGTATTCAACAGATTTCAAGGAGTCACCGATGGTTTTCTTTGGATAAAGTTTCCCGAAATAGTAAGCATCCCCTGCAAGCTGTATCCCCAAAGCCCCTGCACAGACGGATTCGGTCTGGGCACTGTTGGGACTGGCGTGGTTATACCGGTCACGACGAAAAATCCGAGCCGCATTTTTATAGTCAAACCGCAGAAGAGCCGAAGCAGCAATCATGAGATAGGCAGCCACGCGGGCCGGTATGTAATTTACTGCGTCGTCCAGTTTTGCGGCGAATCTTCCGAAATAAAGATATCGATCGTTTTTATATCCGATCATGGAATCCATGGTATTGATGGATTTATACAGAAACCCGAGCGGTGCGCCGCCCATTGCCATAAAGATCAAGGGGGCTACCGTTCCATCTGAGGTATTTTCTGCGACGGTTTCCACCGCAGCTTTTGTCACCTGAATCTGGTCCAGACTGTTTACATCCCTTCCCACGATCATCCCTACCATCTTACGGGCACCTTCCAGATCTTCCCGTACAAGTTCCCGATAAACCTTCATGCTTTCCGTTTTCAGGGATTTAACAGAGAGGATTTGATAGCACATCAGCGCTTCCAGTCCAATCCTGAGCCAGGGACTGACGACTCCCGCAGCGCGAAGAATCAGGTACGGCACTCCTGTGGAAAGCAGGATGATACAAACGGCCAGCACTGCCCCTCCGTAGAGTTCCCCCTTCTCAGTCTTTGGAAAGATCCTGCGGATAATTCCTTCCCCCGTTGCGATGGCATTTCCAATCAGACAGATGGGATGAGGAAGCCAATGGGGATCTCCAAAGATCAAATCCAGAAGAAACCCCAGACTCAGTGCGATCATCAACGGCAGAATCCCGTGGTGCAATAATTCAGTTGTCATCCTTCCACCGTCCTTTCCTTTTCTTCAAATCATTGACTGTGCTTTTCAATCATTCTTGAATATTCAAGATACATTCAACAAGGCTATCAATTGATGCCTGTGCTGCCACGTAGGTTTTCATCCCATACTTGCGTGCTTCCTGCGCCGTTTGCTCACCGATACAGACTGCCTGCACCGCAGAAAAATCTGCACCCTCCGTCAGCTTAACGAAGCCGCGTACCGTGGAGGCACTGGTAAAGGCAACATAGTCAACGGTTTCATCGTACCACCGAAATACGCCATCCGGTGCTTCTACGGTGTCATAAACCGGCAAGTCCTGATAGTTCAGCCCCGCTTCCTTTAGCGGTCTGATGACTTCATCGGTTCCGATTTTCGCCCTTGGCACCAGAATCAGCTGCTTCTCTCCCGCCGCTTTTTCATCCGCAAGCACACGATGTGAAAGCGCTTCCCCCAGCGCTCTTCCGTCGTAGCTCTCCGGAACCAGATCCACAAGAATTCCCGTTTCCTCGATTGCCTTTTGTGTTGCGCTTCCGATGGCAGCGAATTTTAAGCCTGCCAGAGACCGGATATCCAGCTTTAACTCCCTGAGATGCTCAAAAAAGGCTTTTACACCAAAGGGGCTGGTAAAGGCTATCCAGTGATAATTCTTTATGGTTTTCAATGCTTCCGACAAAGCAGTGTTGTCCAAAATTACATCGGTTTCAATGGTGGGAACCTCCAGCACCTCAGCACCAAGCTCCTGCAGTCTTGCCGTCAGCGCCGAGCTTCGATCCTTCGGTCTTGTAACCATGATCTTTTTCGTGCCCAGAGGTCTGTCCTCCGCCCAATGAAAGTCCTCCGCCAGGCTGCAAACCTTCCCCACCACAATAATTGCAGGCGTCTGGACTTGCGCCTTTTCCGCCTCATCTACCAGATGTGCTATGTCTGAAATGACACGTCTCTGGCGTGCAGTGGTACCGCGTTCCAGCACTGCTGCAGGCATGGAAGGGTCCATTCCTGCATCCATAAGACCTTTGCAGATGGAAGGCATGGATGCAACTCCCATGAGAAAAATCAGTGTTCCCTTCAGCTTGACCAGAGAGGGATAATCAATGTCAGCTTGGGCAGCATTTCTTGTATGCCCGGTGATGATGTGCACCGAAGAGCAAAAATCCCGATGGGTAACAGGAATGCCATGGTAGGCCGGAACTGAAATGGCAGAAGTGATTCCAGGAACGATCTCAAAGGGGATTCCGTGCTCACAAAGCAGTTCCAGTTCTTCTCCTCCTCGTCCGAAAAGGAAAGGGTCTCCTCCTTTCAGACGAACCACACGGTTTCCAGCCTGCGCTTCTTCAAGCAGAATCCGGTTGATTTCGCCCTGAGGTACTGGATGGTTTCCTGAAATTTTCCCTACGTTTATTTTCTTCGCCTGCCGTGGAATCATAGCATGAATCCCCTGCCCCACGAGCTGATCAAAAACAACTACATCAGCCTGCTCCAAAACAGACTTTCCTTTCAAGGTGAAAAGCCCTGCATCCGAGGGTCCCGCTCCTACGAGCCACACTTTCGCTTTTCTATCGCTCTTGCTCTCTGTCATCCTCTTACACCTCTGATTTCAGCCGAGTGGCCAGCGCGCTTCCCAGCTGCTCTCCATCGGTACTTCGTCCTGATATCTCACCGGTAACATACCGGTTTTCTTCTTCCATATAATAAAGGCCTGTAAGCCTGATGTTCTCTCCTTCAACTTTAGCATAAGCCGCGATGGGTGAACTGCACCCACCGTCAAGGACTCTTACAAAAGCACGCTCCGCCAGCGCTTCCAATTCTGCATTCCGGTCGTTGACACAGCTTAAATAGCTATAATCCTCTCCGGCTCTTCCCTGCACAACCATGATGCCCTGCCCTGCGGCGGGAATCATTTCCCAGGGTTCAAAAACTCTGCTGATCCGGTTCTCCAAATCAAGACGCCTGAGTCCCGCAGAAGCAAGGATCAATGCACTATAGTCTCCCCGGTCCAATTTCGCAAGTCGCGTCAGAACATTGCCTCTGACACCGGAAACCGTCCGTTCGGGATAAAGCTTTTGCAGCTGAAGATTTCTTCTGGCACTGGAGCTTCCGATGGGTTTTCCCTCTACCGCCACGCTTTCTTTGGGCAGTACCAGTGCATCTCGCGGGTCCTCTCGTTTGGAAAAGGCCAAAAGAGGAAGATCCTCGGGCGTCTCCATAGGCATATCTTTCAAGCTATGTACGGCGAAATCAATTCGCCCGTCCCGCAATGCCTGATCCAGTTCCTTGACAAAAAGACCCTTCCCGCCGATTTTATCCAAGCTTCGGTCCAGAATCAAATCCCCGGTGGTTTTCATGGTGATTAGTTCAAGCTCCAGCTCCGGATGTGCCCTTTGGATGATCTCCATAACCAGCTCCGACTGTATGACAGCCAGCTTGCTGTCTCTGCTTCCGACTCGTATTTTCCCAAACTTCATGGATGGTCCCCCTATCGTTACATTTATGGTTGCCTTCTTCTGCCACGTTGTTGCTTTTCTCTTTATGATTCATAGTCTTCAGTTTTTATCGCGCATCGTTATGATTGCAATCATTCTTCATTTTGTCCCAGCTCCGTTTCTAAACATTGGGCGATGGCTCTCGTAGCACGCTTTGCCAGCCCGTGATCTTTTCCGTCAGCGGTCACACCGACGGTTACACCGTTCTTTCGGATGATTCCCGGAAAATAAAAATCGCTTTTATCTTTATCATCAGCCACATTGACCGGGATTCCCCTGTTTTTACATTCCAGATAGATTTCATGATTGATGCTGCTGTCATTGGTTGCAGCCAAAACATAATCGGCACTGCATAGGTCCTCATGTTCCCAGCGTTTTCTTCTCATCGTAAGACGCTGGTCCTCTTCCAATTGAATCACTTCAGGAAGTGCTTCTTCCGCGATCACCGTCACATTACAGCCGAAATTCATGAGGGCTTTGATCCGCCTTCCGGCAATTTTTCCGGCACCGACAACGGTAATGTTTTTACCGGAGATCTTCGTAAAAAATGGAAACCAGCTTCCGGTGCCCTGCTTCTGCTGTGCGTCAGCCGATGCTTCTATATTCTGTAAGGAATTCGGTTCGAAAGCTTCTCCCAATGCCAAGCCACAGGTTTCATCAAGAAGCTCCAAAAGTTCTTTCAGTGATAGACCCTCTTCCTCCTCTGCCCTTCCGATGACCAGGAGCTGTGCTCCCGTTTCAACGGCTGCCTCATACTTCTCAATGAAGCCGCCGGCTTCACCGGAATCCTTTGTCACAAGGTATCTTGCATTGATCTGACGAATCATCGCTGCGTTCATTTCTGAAGTGAAAGGTCCCTGCATCAAAATCAGCTGTCTCCCCGCAAACCCCAAGGCTGTGCAGCTTTCCAAAACACCGGTCATAGGCAGCACCCTGGGAAAAAGCCGATGCTGATAGTCCTGAATCTTTGTATATTGATGCAGTTCCTTGCTTCCAATGGTCATGAGCGCGTTTCCGGGATTTTCATCCAGATAGTTCGCCGCCGTTTCATGGCTATGGAAGAACAGACAGTTTTGACGTTCCATCTCAAGGGTACGTCCTTCAGCCCGTACGACCCTCAGATATCTGCATTCTGCTTCGGTGCAGGCCGTTCTGATGGATTCACTGACCACCCGGGCATAGGGATGGGTGGTATCGATGACAAAATCAAAATGATGTTCTCTCATCAAAGCAGTCATTGCCGGCTGGGTCAATCTTCCTGCATAGATATGAATTCCATCCAGTCCGTCCTGCAGCAGCTCTTTTCCGTACTCTGTGGCGACGCATGCGAAAACAGACAGACCGTTTTCGTAGGTTTGCCGGGAAAGTGCCTCCAAAAGCTTTCTTCCTTCTGTTGTGCCTGCAAAGACCAATAATTTTGTCATTCTTTTTCCTTCTTCTGTTGATCTATTTGTTATACGCTAATTCGATATCCCCTGGGTGTTACCATCTTGCCGTTGATTTCTTTCGTCTGAGAATTGCCGATAAACACCGTTGTGAACATATCGACCTGAGCGTCTCTGAGCTTGTTAAGGGTCAGGAGCGTCGCCGACTCCCCTTCTCTCCCAATATTTCTCACATAACCGCAGAGATTATCATTGGCTCTATGTTTTAAAATGATATCGCAGGCTTTTTGAAGGTAATCCTTGCGTTTGTGACTGGATGGGTTATAAAGACAGATGACAAAATCAGCCATCGCTGCACATTCAATGCGCTTTTCGATCCGTTCCCAAGGTGTCAAAAGATCACTCAAGCTGATCACCGCAAAATCGTGAATCAGGGGAGCACCCAAAACTGCCGCTCCGCTGCAGGCTGCGGTAATGCCCGAGATAATTTCGATTTCAACCGGGTCATACTGCTGCGATACTTCATACATTAAACCAGCCATACCATAAACTCCGGCATCTCCACTGCAGACCATGGCAACGGTCTGACCCTTCAGCGCCTCTTCAACGGCCATACGACAGCGCTCTGCTTCCTTTTTCATCGGAGTGGAAAGCAATTTCTTGTGC
>JAQSXD010000221.1 GCA_029266295.1 Bacillota bacterium
TTGATATAGCCCACTGGGCCATGGAGGGAAATCTCACGGATTAAGTCTCCCATCTCGTCAATGGGAATTTCCATATCTCTCTGAATCCAAAAAGTCATCATCCCAATCTGCGCCGATGCCATATACTCTATTACATATTCTGTCCTTGGAACAACAGGGAGGTTCTCTTCCAGCATGAGCCGGTGCAGTGTTTTCTTCAGGATGCTCTTAATTTTGTATACGTAGTTTGGATCACCATTGTTTCCGAGCAGCACCTTCAGATATCTGCCATACTTTTCATAAAAAAATAGTGGCGGCATGAAGGGATGAATATCCCCTCCCCGCAAAATCATTGTGGCAGCGCCCTTTATTTTATCGACCAGTTCTTCCAGAAACTCATCCTCCGCTTTTTCAAGCAGGTCATAGATGTCCTTATAATAAATGTAAAAAGTTCCTCTGTTTAAGCTCGCCCTGTCGGTAATTTCCTTGATACTGATCTTCTCTATTTTTTTTGTTTCATATAGATCGAAGAAAGCCTCCTTGATGCGATCTTTCGTTTCCGCTACCCGTTGTGAATCATGATTCATCATAATCTCCTCTGAATTCAGTAAAATGCCTGCCGATTTGTTTTTCAAATCCCGACATTTATCACAAGATTGTTGATTTATTTTCTCAATTTAGCTCAGTATAATAAAAGTATAAAACAACACGTTGTTGTGTACAAGAATATATTTGCTCGTCATGGAAAGGTTCAATATGAAAAACGAAACCGACTGTATCGTTATGAATCAAGTAAATAAATTCTACGGGGAAAAACAGGTTTTAATAAACGTGGATCTCTCCGTACCTTACGGAGCCATTTATGGCCTCCTTGGCCCCTCCGGCTGCGGAAAGACCACCACAGTCAAGATTATGGCAGGAATTTCCGAAGCTACCTCCGGGGAGACTTATGTCCTGGGAAAACCGATGCCCCAGCTTTCCCTGATGAATGAAATCGGTTATATGGCACAGTCCGATGCCTTATATATGATGCTTCCGGCGGCAGACAATTTGGAGTTCTTTGCTTCCATCTACGGCATGAAAAAGGAACAGTACCGGAAAAGGATTCCCGAAGTCATGGAACTTGTGAATCTTTCCGATGATCTTTATAAACCTGTTTCCGCATATTCGGGCGGAATGAAGCGCAGACTTTCTCTGGCCATGTCAATCCTCCACCATCCAAAGGTTCTGATCCTGGATGAACCAACAGTGGGGATTGATCCGCTGCTCCGAAAGGAAATCTGGAATGAGCTTTACAAAATGTCTGATTCAGGTGTAACCATACTGGTAACGACCCATGTCATGGATGAGGCTGAAAAATGCCATCAGCTTGCAATGATGCGTCAGGGACGGCTAATCGCTCAGGGCACGCCCCATGAGCTCCAGCGCAGGATTGGTGCTGCCAGTATAGAAGAAGCTTTTATTTACTATGGAGGTGATGGTCATGCGGATTAAAGCCATGGTGCTGCGCATTCTGAATCAGCTGCGCAACGATAAAAGAACCCTGGCGCTGATTCTCTGCGCGCCGCTTCTCCTGCTGACGCTGATCTATTTTATCCTGGATTCATCAACCACTGATTTATCCGTAGGAATCATCAATGCACCGCAGCAGTATGTTGAGCGACTTTATGAAAACAACATCGTTCCCATCCGCTGCAGTGAATCGGAAGCTGCTCAAATGCTGAAGGAAGAAACGATTATCGCCTCAGTAAAAATGATTAGCGGTAAGATTTATATCGATATTGACGGTGGGAATTCAACAAAATCTAATGCAGCTCTGTCCGCAATGGAAGCGGCGAAAAAAGGAATGGGCCCCGCCATGGAGCGAAAGGATCTAAAGACAGAAGTCAATTATGTGTACGGTTCCGATGATCTGGCTCTCTTCGATAACTTTGGCTCACTGCTCATCGGCTTTCTCGTATTCTTCTTCACATTCCTGATCTCCGGGATCTCCTTTCTGCAGGAGCGGACGACAGGTACTCTGGAGAAGCTCCTTTCTACGCCAATTAAGCGCTGGGAAATCGTAACGGGCTATGTCCTGGGGTTTGGTGCAGTCACGGTCATTCAGTCCCTCATCATAACAATATTCGTTGTCTATGTTCTGGACATTATGATGATCGGTTCCTTGTGGCTGGTACTGCTGATAACCCTGCTTTCCGCAATGACAGCCCTCACCCTGGGCATCCTTCTCTCAACGCTGGCTTCCAGTGAGTTTCAGATGATCCAGTTTATCCCCATCGTAGTGGTACCCCAGGTCTTTTTTACCGGATTATTCGACCTATCCCCTGGATGGAGCATTGTTGGAAGGTTTATGCCGCTTTATTATGTGGCTGATGCGCTGGAAAAGATTATGATACGAGGCGGTGGTTTTCGTGATATCGCCTTTGATGTCATCGTGCTACTTGGTCTCACGGCATTTTTCATGATAGCAAATACCCTGTTGTTGAGACGATATAGAAGAATATAATAGCGAATCTCTGTGGAACCTATAGGAGGTTGGAATCATGAATCATAGATCAATAAACAAAATGAAAGTAATTCCCCTAATCATACTGGCTGCAGCAGCCGTTCTGATTGGATATTTCTCTCTCAGCGAAAGTGACAGGTACACCGGTGTTGTAGAAGCGACCATCCAGTCTCATTCCTCTGAAGTAGCAGGAAAAATACTCAAGCTGCCCGTTGAACTGGGTCAGCATGTTTCAAAGGGTGACGTCATCGCAGAGATTGACAGCAGCGATCAGAAATATGAACTGGAGCAGCTTCAGCTTACACTGGAGCAAAAAAGAATAGCCTTATCAGACCTCGAGACCAAGTCGGGCACGCAAACCGCAAACAGCATATCCATTGCCCGCTCGAATTATAACAGTACTGTCACTTCTAATGAAAAAGCAGCCCGTGATTATCAAAATGCACAGGAGCTTTACGCGCAGGGGGCCATTACAAAAGAAGTTCTGGATCAGTCAAAAGTCGCAGCAGATGCAGCAGCAAATGCCGTAATCTCAGCAAGAGCTAAGCTTGACAACGCAGCCAGCGGTACTCCCGCGGAATCCGCCCGGCTGGAACTGGAAAAGCTGGAGAGCCAACGAGATGAACTCCTTCAGAATCTTGACAAATATACAATACTCGCTTCAGCGGATGGCGTGATTATGAGCAAAAGCTATCTCCCCGGCGATATGATTTCACCCGGTTATAATCTTGCAGACATTGCTGCAGACGGCGAAAACTATTTTGTCTTTTATCTTCCGGTTGAAAAGCTCTACTCTATGGAATATGAAAAGACCTACGAGGTGGTCAGTGGCGGTAAGTCTTATAAAGCGACGGCGAAATATATCGATGTAAAAAGTAATTATACCCCCAAGGAGATGCAGACCTCTGCAAATAAAAACCGAAAAAGTATTAAGGTCAAATTGCTCCTCCCTACGGATTGTCCGCTAAAGCCTGGTCAGGAGGCAGAAGTCCAGCTGGATTAATCGAAATGAGCGGCTTATTATTCACATGCAATGGAAAGGCACCCCCTTATACATGCTCAATTGCTTCGCTTGCATAGGGGGTTTTATTTTATTCGATTCATCATCAAGACATCACTTAATATTTCATAGTTTATCTAGTTCGATTTGATTATTCGTCAGAATTTTCTCTTTTTCGTTTACAATTTATCCTTTTCTTGGTATATTTAAAGAGTTAATATTTTTATTGAATCGTGAAAAGGAGATTAATGAGAATGAAAGTAAACCGCAAACGAATATTTGTACTTACACTGGCAGCAGCACTTCTGCTTACTCCTGTTTCTGCCTTCGCAGCCGGAAAAACTGTAAATGTGAACGGTCGAGAAGACACGGGTGTAAAGCTTGATAGCATCTCGGTAACAAACGTTACAAAAGAACTGGATCCAAAAGCCACAGAAGAATACCTCGATGCCTTTTTTGAAGTTGACGCACCGTGCGTTATTACTACTCTTAGAGATTCCCACGGCTTCAGTGCTGAAAAGATGAAAAAAGAAGGGGAAAGCTTCACCTCTTCCGGAAAGGTCACAACCTTGAAAGGCAGCACTCAAATCCGTGTGCCAAATCCAGAGGATGTGATGAGAGATCTAATTAAAACGGTTGATTTATCGACTGTCGATCCTGATACACAGGACGTGGAGCTTGTTTCAAAGGGCGCTACCGCTACGCTGACAGAGCCCGGATATTACTCCATCTCTACATTCATTGCGGAAGAAGGCTCCACGGATATCATGATTCTTGTTAAAGGAACCGCTTCCAATGGAGCAGCTCCAGCAACGCCCACCGCACCGGCTGTAACACCTACAGCACCAGCAGAAACTCCTGCTGCTGTGACAAAAGCTGATGCAAAGGCAACTGCTTCAAAGGTGCTGGTAAATAGCGCAGCAACTTCATTTGAAGCTTACAATATCAACGGAAATAACTATTTCAAGCTGAGAGATATCGCTAAGGTCGTAAGCGGCACAACAAAGCAATTTGACGTAGAATATAACGCAGACGTTAAGGCCATCAATCTCCTCTCCAGCAAGGCGTATACCGC
The DNA here is from genome assembly GCA_029266295.1 of Bacillota bacterium. Classification (GTDB taxonomy): domain Bacteria; phylum Bacillota; class Clostridia; order Peptostreptococcales; family Anaerovoracaceae; genus Anoxybacterium. The sequence continues at coordinate 4,561 of JAQSXD010000221.1, forward strand.
AGTAGGCGGCGAAATGGCTGCAGGAGACGGAACAGCAAAGAGCGCTACGCTGAACACTTCCAAGATTTACAAAGATGGAACAGAGATCGCTTTAACAGCTTATAACATAGGCGGAAACAACTATTTCAAGCTGAGAGATCTGGCATCTGCCTTCAACATTGGTGTTACATGGGACGGAACCACCAATACGGTTGGAATTGATACTTCTTTGGAATATACTGAATAATCATTGAATGAAAGTACTTTTAAAAAGCCCTCCGTGTTTTATCGTGCGGAGGGTTTTTTGCAGCCTTTACACAGTATAAAATTTCCAGTATAGTTATGTATAGGATATATGGATAACTGAGGAAAGCGCACTGCCTGCGGCAGGTCATACTATTTCGCACGTGTCAAGTTTTGAAACGATTCGACGGAGATCAAAAGAGGACGTAATGATTTTTTTAATTTTTACCGATGAAAGAACTGAATCAAAGTATTGTAGGATCTATTCGCTCCATGAACAGGTTATGATCCGCGTTGCAATGAGTATCCTTCACGATCAGAAACATGCAGAGGATGTTGTTCAGGACTGCTTTCTTGAGATGCTTGAAAATAAAAGTCTTATGGAGAAACTTGTTGATCCCGACTCTCCTGCAACGAAGAGTTACCTTTTGATGATGGTAAAGAGCAGAGCAATAAATTTATACCACAAGCTAAAAAAACAGCAAATTTCTGTAATAGATGACCCCGAAAGTTTGTTATACCAGGTAGAGGATAAAAACGCTGATATGGATCATATCCTTGCTAATGCCGAATTACTTTCCGATGCAAAGCAATATCTGAGTATTCTGGACCCACTGGAAGTGAACCTTATGACGTTAAAATATTACATCGGATTCCAAAACAAGGAAATTGCGAACATCTTAAAGATGAACGGAAATCATGTCGGAGTCAAGCTCTATCGGATTAAGCAAAAGCTTGCATCAATCATTAGAAAGGCTAATACATCTAAAGAAACACAAACACTAAAATCAGCTGCTACCGGAAACAAAACAGCGGAGAAGCGAAAGGAGGCGGCAGACTATGAGTGATTTAAATAATGAATACGATGCTGCCGTCACAGAAAGAGCGGATGCGTTTATGAAGGCTGCAACCATCGCACTGATCAGAGAAAATATACTGGAGTATGAGCAGCACAAACACGGTGCAGAAACCATCCTGCTTTCCGAAGAATTTCTGGAGAAAAAGGCAGCGTTGATCGTAAAACTGGAACAGGCCGACCAAAAAAAGGCCAGAAAAAAGCGCTTTCAATCACTTGTCAGAGCAGCCGCGGTGATTCTCCTGTGCCTGCTTACGGTCTGTACCGTTCTGACCGCTACCGTCGACGCTTTTCGATATCGGGTTTTTGATCTCCTTTGGATCAATCATGGCGAATATCTGGAGCTTGTACCGGTGGAATCGGAATCGGTCAGTCCAGAAGCACGTGCCCTCTTTCCCGAAGACTGGCAGGGATCATTCTATCCGGCCAAGCTTCCCGATGGATTTGAACTTAATGATATATCTGAAGCAGGCTCAATTCAATATTTTTCCTTTCTCAACGAGGAGGAACATTTTCTCAATCTTTCTGTTTCCCCTGCCGGGAAGACAAAAACTGGGGTGAACAATGAAAATGTAAAAATCAGCGAGGTGAAAATTAACGGTGTCGAAGGGCAAGCATGGGAGAGCGAAGATACCCGCCTGATTATCTGGATAAATTATGAACACCAATTTAGTCTCTACAGTGATGTTCTGACACGAACCGAACTGTTGGAAATTGCTGAAAGTATAAAATATATGGAAATTAAATAAATATTTATTTGTTTTGTGTAATATAAAACCTCCTTTTTTT
>JAQSXD010000222.1 GCA_029266295.1 Bacillota bacterium
GCACAGTACATAAAAGAAAAATTTGATCAGCCAAAACTGATCTTTCCTGATATTCATCCGATTCTGATTCATTGTGCGAGGGAATTACAAAAACGATATGCAGGGGATGGAGCAGTTCTGACCGTCACCACGCCTTGTGCCTCCCTGAAGCTGCTGGGCGAAAGTCTTGGACTTCCAGGCACCATCTTTCTTACCTGGAATGAGTTTGTACAGGAACAGGGTATCACGCTGAAGCGGAAAGTACTTGAAAATAGCCCGATTCCACCGGGATTCTTTGATGAATTTGGAAAGGATGTTCACACATTGCCATCCTATAAGGAGTTCGATGCTTTTTTTATGGAGCAGAAGCATAGGGACATAAAGTTGATCGAAGCCCTTTACTGTGAAGCGGGCTGCCACAACGGCGATGGGATACTGGAGGAGGTGGCAGCAGAGTGAAGAACCGCGGCAAAGTGAAAAGCCATGGCAAAATGAAAGCCGAAAGAGGATTGAAAAAAGGCAGTGTGTGGAGAGACCGGTGCAAATCCTGGGGAGTAACGCTGGGAATTCTGATTCTATGGTTTGCAGTCAGTAAAACCGGTATTTGGAGCAGTTACGTACTCCCGTCACCGGAACAAGTATGGATTTCCTTTCTTGCAATGGTACGGACCGGAGTGCTTTTCGTCCACATCTTGGATAGTTTCGCCCGGGTGTTCACCGGGTTTTGGATAGCATTCCTCATCGCCTTTTGCTTGGGGATACTGGCAGGAATCAAGCCATCAGCATCTGCCTACTATAATCATATCGTCGAGTTTATGAGGAATGTTCCTCCGCTCAGCTTGATTCCGCTTCTGATTTTATGGTTTGGTATCGGTGAAACCTCCAAAATCATTATCATTGTGCTAGCCTCGTTCTTTCCAATGTTTCTAAACATAAAAAAGGGGCTTGCATCCTGTGATCCAAAGCTTCTGGAGGTGGGAACCTCCTTGAATTTTACCGCTTGGCAGAAGTTCGCCCGCATCATGCTGCCCAATGCAATTCCTGATATTTTAATCGGTATGCGAGTTGGCCTTGGATACAGCTGGCGGGCAATCATCGGAGCGGAAATGATTGCTGCCGCAAGCGGACTGGGCTACCTGATTTTGGATTCCCAGCAGATGTCCCGGTCGGACAAGGTAATTGTGGGAATTTTCGTGATCGGGATTGTGGGATACTGCTGTGATCTGTTGTTCTCGCTGGCCATTAAGAAGCTTGCGCATGGGGGTGTTGACGATAGCTGGAGTTAAAATTACAAATCTGCACAAAAGCTTCACCGTTTCCGATATGGCGGTACCGGTTCTTACCGGGCTGAATCTAACCTTGGGAGAGAAGGGGATTACCGTTATTGTAGGAAAAAGCGGCTGCGGAAAAACCACATTGCTCAGAATTCTGGCAGGACTTGAACCCCTAGACCAAGGTGAAATCCATATGCCGGGCAGCAGCCAAAAGATTGGAATGGTTTTTCAGGAACCTCGCCTGATGCCCTGGCTTACCGTTTGGAAGAATATCATCTTCGGGCAAAAAAAGGACGAGATTGAGCAGGAGAAAATACAGGAATTGATTGATACAGTGGGACTTACCGGATTTGAAAAAGCCTATCCCAATCAGCTATCCGGCGGGATGCAGCAGCGTGTCTCTTTGGCAAGGGCGCTGGCATATGATGCAGAGCTGATTCTCATGGACGAGCCTTTTGCTGCCCTGGATCATTTTACAAGGGAAACCATGCAGCAGGAGTTGCTTCGTATTGATTCTGTGAGTCGTAAGCTTACCGTGTTTGTTACCCACAGTATTGATGAAGCCCTGTTGCTTGCACAGAAGATCGTTGTGCTGGGGGAAGGAAACGTGAGCGGAGAATATGATCTCTCGCCATATTCCTACCCAAGAGACCTTTTATCAGACGAGCTAATTGAAATCAAGAGAAACATATTAGAAAAACTCTGAAATATCAAGCCATCACCCGCTTAATTTATTTAAAATAGGAGAAAAAAGATGAAAAAAATAGTTGCCCTAGGATTAAGTTGTTTCTTAACACTCTCTCTGCTTGCCGGCTGCGGTGCAAAAGCTGCAGAGGAGGGTGATTCCGCCAAAACGTATGACATGGATCAGGTGGTCGTGACCTATGTAAAGTCACCGCTGAATGTTCCGTCTATCGTTGAAAAGGAGAAGGGGATTTTTGCTGAAAACTTCAGTGATTATGGACTGGCTGTGGAATATTCCAACCTGACCACAGGACCGGAACAGACCCAGGCTTTGGCTTCTGGAGATATTCAGTTCCTCAACGCAGTCGGCGCTACTTCAGCGATCCTTTCGGCAGCAAACGGAGGAGATATCAAGATTGTCAGCATGTACAGCCGTTCCCCGGAAGCCTTTCGCTTGTTTGCAAAGGATGAGAGCATCAAGTCTGCTGCTGACCTGAAAGGAAAGAAAATTGCAGGACCCAAGGGCACCATACTCCATGAGCTGCTGATATCCTATCTGGCGACTGCAGGGCTGACGGAGAAGGACGTGGAGTTCATCTCCATGGGTATTCCGGAATCCCAGGCGGCACTCATTGCAGGAGAAGTGGACTGCGCGCTTCAGGCAGGCCCGGCGGCATATAATCTGGCAAAGGATGGCTATCCCGTGGTAACTACCGGAAAGGGTCTTGTGGACGCGACCATTGTAACTGCCACTACCAATGCGTTCTATGAAAAGTATCCTGAGCTGGTTCATGCATTCCTGGCGGCACAAAATGAGGTGCTTTCCTATATGGACGAGAACTATGATGAGATCATTGAGATTGCAGCAAAGGAAACAGAACTGAGTACCGATGCGGTTAAGGAGATGTTCCCAATGTATGACTTCAGCTCGAATATTACAGATGGGGATATTGCATCAATGAAAAAGACTGTAAAGTTCATGCTTGAAAATGATATGATTGAAAACGATGTGAACATCGATGAGTTGATTCTCAATGTGAAATAAATCCACCCGTACAGACTGTAAAATGAACCCAGTAAAGAGGACGATTACAAAAAGTCTCTCTACTGGGTCTCTTTTTTTGAGCAGAGAACATAGGGAACACAGAAAGTTAAAAGAAGGAGCGCCAAAAGTCAAAAGAAGTTCAATTTCCATTCATGTTTATAGAAACCGCAACTATAATAATAGTGAGGTGATCCAATACAATGCAAATAACCATATACCGCGGTACCCATGAGGTGGGCGGAACCATGATCGAATTAAAGACAGAACATACGCGGATTCTTCTGGACGTAGGGTATCCCCTCTTTTACAAAGGTGAGGTTATCGATGACAAGATGGCGAAGCTTCCATGGCAGGAGCTTCTTGCGCTGGGAGTTCTGCCAAATGTCAAAGGTCTATATCATTGGGACAAACCGGAATTTGACGCAATTTTAATTTCTCATGCTCACAGTGACCACTTCGGACTCCTGAACTACGTTCATCCCGAGATCCCGATTTTCCTCACGGCCATCACAGAAAAACTTATTGAGATGAGCCTGACGTTTTCTATTGCAGATTTCAGCAGCAGGCACAAGCAGCGAATTTCCATGTATGAACCATTTTGTGTTGGCGACTTTACGGTGAAGCCCTTCCTCATGGATCATTCTGCATATGGAGCAGGGGCATTTGAAATCAAGGCAGAAGGAAAGACCATTACCTATACCGGAGATTTCCGCGGCCACGGGAGACGGCAAAACTACTTTGAGCGATTTCTTTCCGAAGCGGCAAAGGAACCGGACCTTCTGCTGATTGAGGGAACCACACTTGGGCGAACGGCAGAAAAAGAACTGACCGAAAAGCAGCTTCAGGCGCAGTTTGAAGAGATTCTTTTGACAGAGAAAGGAATTGTTCTTTGCCAGCCCACCAGCCAGAGCATCGATCGGGTGATTGGCTTTTACGAAGCCGCTTTCGATGCGGGCAAAATCTTTGTCATGGACATCTATACAGCGAACCTTCTGTATGAGATCAAAAAGATAGAAAAAGGCGAGAATCTGGAAAGAAAAAGAAACAATGGAAAGGGGAGAGACTGCGTAAGTTCTGACGATCAGGGAACCAATTCAATCCCTCTTCCCGGGCTCCTGCATCCCGAGATTCGGGTTTTTGCACCCCTTATGCTAACGAAAAAGATGGATCAAATTCTTGGACCCCAATATGGAACGCGTTTTAAAACAGGACGAATCTCCCGATGGATGATCCGAAGAAAGCAGAAGCAGATCGTCATGCTGGTTCGTCCAGCCATGCTTCCGGATCTGAAGCTGATGGGTCTTAGAAATGGGATGCTGGTCTACTCCATGTGGCAGGCTTACCGAAATAAGCCCCCTCAGGTGAAGCTGGAAAACTACCTGAAATCCCGAAGCTTTTCAAATCGGTATCTTCATACCAGCGGCCATGCTTTCAAGGGCGATATCAAAAAAGTAATCAAGGGACTATCCCCGAAGGAAATCGTCCCTATTCATACCTTTGAATCGGAAGTGTTTTACGAATTTTCTAAAGTGGTTACCCTCCGTGAGGACGGGGTTCCATTTTTTCTGTGATCAAATTAGAACAACCCTTTTACTGCCATTAAAATCAGATTGTTATCATATAGATAACCGCCTAGAATTGAACCGTCGAGGCCGTCCGATAGGAAGGCTGCGCCCCACAGACTGGACACCGGAACCATCAGCGCCAGCAGTATGTAAACCAGGATCAATCCCTTTAATGCACCGGCAAAGATTCCGAGAAACCCGTCGATGCCGCCGATGATGCCTTTGTTTTTCTCCTTGGAAAAAAGCATGGTTAAAATGTAAAACGCCAGCTTTATGGCAAGGGCGATCACCAGAAATCCGATGATATGAAAAATCAGGTCCGATAAGCTGTCGGAAACGGACTGTGCAATGGCATTTGCAGCGGAATTGACAGCCTTATCCAGGATATCACGGATAATGTCTGGGATTCCTGTCATGGCAGAATCTGCTGCAGAACCGGTATTCTCTGCAATCCTTTCGGCAATTTTTTCGTGTACGGAACCGTACAGTCCCGTTTCTTCCTTTAAGAACTTAATGACGTGGGGATACCAGACAAAGCCCAGAACCACTGATAGAAGCCATCCTGCTGTATGGATGAAGGTCTGAAAGAACCCTTTCCGATACCCCTGGATGACGGATGTAAGAAGAATAGCTGCGATAATAATATCAAACCACATATGCGTCCCCCTTTCTATTTCTCCTGCATATTACCAATCCCAATCGCATATATCTATATTACCAATTTGTGAAGGCAATTTCAACCAATGTCAATGACATGATGTGATGCCGACAACATGATGTGATGCCGACAACATGATGTGATACCGACAACATGATGTGATGCCAATGACATGATTAGAAATGAGGATCAAACAGGAGGAGGAGAAGGAAACGGATGAATTACGTCAAGTATAACCGCTCTTTCGTCATGATGGAGGAACAGAACAATCAGTTTGCAGCAAGAGAATCCGCTCCCATCAAGGGTTATCTGAAGGTGGAAACAGGTAATAATAAAGGCGCGCTTCGCTGCACTGTACAGAACCTCAAGTATTATGAAAAAGGCGACTACATATACAAACTGATCTTGTTTGGAAAAAAAGGCGAGAGGACCATTCACACCATCGTTGGAAATCTGGTAATCAACCGTCAGGGCAACGGCGAGTCCTACTTCCGATTTCTGCCGGGAGATTTGGACGGTAAGGGGAATGCTTACCATAACTTTTCGACAGCCATTGTAGCTGCGGCCTCAACCAAGGACGAGAAAGAACCGCTTCACCCGGTGCTAAAGGGGGTCACCCTAAGCGAGGGGGAGTCCTTTCAATCCGAACTTTTTCAGATAAGCGATGAAGACGAGCAAGAAGAAGATACGGATTTTGAAAAAATCATGAACCAGATCGATCAGATTGTAGAAGAAGTGGAAGAAGCAATGCATGTAGATGAAAAACCAATGAGGGCCAAAGAAGCAACCTCCGATGATCTGCTCCCCAGTGAAGCTGCCGTCTCTTCCAAAGAAGAAGCCATTACCAAAAAAACATATAATAGTTTTTACAATGAGTATATTTTAAACGCCTGCGCGCATACCTGCAGAGTTGCAGAATTTTATGAAGATGTATTCCCCTTTGATAAGGATAAGACAGGAGCTAGATGGAAGAAAATCGACAATACAAGCAATCTGCCGATGGTATCTCCGGGAGCCCACTACTTCGCAACTCAGTACCGACATTATATATTCGGAGCAAAAGCTGATGGAAGCGGAGTTGCGTCAAGATTTTTTTTCGGAATTCCCGGACGATTTTTATCTGAAGAACAGCCAGACGGCGG
>JAQSXD010000223.1 GCA_029266295.1 Bacillota bacterium
ATATCGCTTTTGCTTCTTACAAGCTCCACCAGATCAAAGATTTTATCCGTTGTAGTACCCGCTGTCAGGGCTCTGATATTGGCCTTCTGGATGACACTTCCCTCTGCCACCGGATCGGAAAAAGGAATCCCAATTTCAATGAGATCTGCGCCGCCCTTCGCCATATCTAGAATAAAATCGCAGCTCTTTTCAATGGATGGGTCTCCTCCTGTTAAAAATCCGATAAACGCCGTTCCGTTTTCAAATGCTTTCCTGATATTACTCATTGATGGCCACCCCCCTATATCTTGCGATAGACGCAACATCTTTATCTCCTCTTCCTGAGAGGCATACGATAATGATTTGATCCCGATTCATCTGACCTGCAATCTTCCTCACATAAGCGACGGCGTGAGCGCTTTCAATGGCGCAGATGATCCCTTCTGTTCGTGCCAAATATTCAAAGGCCTCCACCGCCTCATGATCGGTAACAGGAACGTATATTGCCCTTCCCTCATCGTGAAGATTGGCATGCTCCGGCCCGATGCCTGGATAGTCAAGCCCTGCCGAAATGGAATAGACCGGTGCGATCTGCCCGTATTCATCCTGGCAGAAGTAGGACTTCATCCCATGGAAGATTCCAAGACTTCCTCTGGCGATGGTGGCGGCATGCTCCTCGGTATCTACGCCTCTGCCAGCGGCCTCGCAGCCGATCAATGCTACTTCCTCATGAGGAATAAATTCATAGAAAGCCCCCATAGCATTGCTTCCGCCGCCAACACAGGCGATGACTGCATCCGGGAGTCTGCCTTCCTTTTCCAGAATCTGCTCCTTGGCTTCCTTTCCGATGACACTCTGAAAATCCCGTACGATCATTGGAAATGGATGGGGTCCCATCACCGACCCAAATACAAAATGGGTATCGTACACCCGGGTGGTCCATTCTCTCATGGCTTCATTGACAGCGTCTTTTAAGGTCATGGTACCGCTTGTAACAGGGTGAACCTTTGCTCCCAGAAGCTCCATACGGTATACATTCAGCGCCTGACGCTCAGTGTCCTCCTTCCCCATAAAGATTTCACACTCCATTCCCAGAAGCGCTGCAGCCGTTGCCGTTGCTACGCCATGCTGGCCTGCTCCCGTTTCCGCAATAACTCTGGTCTTTCCCATCTTTTTTGCCAGAAGTGCCTGCCCCAGAACATTGTTAATCTTATGGGATCCTGTATGGTTCAGATCCTCTCTTTTCAAATAGATTTTTGCGCCGCCCAGTTCCTCGGTCATCTTCTCTGCATAATACAGCAGCGAAGGCCGCCCTGCATATTCACGGAACAATTGATCAAGCTCCTGGTTAAATTCCACATCATTTTTATATCGTTCATAGCTCTCTTCAAGCTGTATCAATTCATTCATCAGCGTCTCCGGTACATATTGTCCCCCATGGACACCATATCTGCCCTTTTTCATCTTCATCCTTCCTTTCTGTATTATGATCATATTGCGATCAGCTCTTGCAATCTGCTTACGATTGCTTTACATTCGGCTTATTGATTGCCGCACCCGCGCCACGAGATCAACTATTTTTGATCCATCCTTAAGGCCGTCTGTCTCCACCCCGCTGCTGACATCCACCGCATAGGGGCTTAATGTTTTTATTGCATCCTCCACATTACCGGGCTGAAGACCTCCCGCAAGAAAGAACGGTTTTTTGTTTTCATTAACTGCTATATCCTCCTGCAAAGCCAGACGCCAGTCAAAGGTTTTTCCTGTACCACCGAGTCCGTTGTCCAGCAGTAGATAATCAGCTTCGCTGCCCTGCATGGCGGTAATATCTTCAGGCCGTTCTACTCGAATGGCTTTTATCACCGAGAAGCGATTGGCTGCTTCCGGTTGGGCTGATGAAACAGCTGCTTCCGGCATGGCGGCTCGAATGGTTATTTCTGAAAGTTTCTGCTTCAGTGCTCTGATATAAGTCTCGTCTTCGTTGCCATGCAGCTGTACCAGATCGATGATGCCGCTCCTGGCAAGACTTACAGGAATCTCAATAGGAGCGTCAACGAAGACTCCTACGGCTTTGATCCCCGGATCTAGCATTTTTCTCAGTACGGCGGCAGTTTCCGGGCTCACCCTGCGTTTGCTGCTTGCAAAAACAAATCCGATATAATCTGGCCTTGCCTCGTTGACAAAGTCCATATCTTCCGGGCGAAAGAGACCGCATATTTTTATTTTCGTCATACGACTTCACCTCTCAGTTCCGAAAGCATTCTCTTTTTTTCACTGCTCCTCATCAGGGTCTCTCCGATGAGCACGCCGTTTACACTATGGTTTTTCAGTATCTTGATGTCTTCAGCGGTTCTGATTCCACTTTCTGATACGAACAAAACAGAATCGGGCACAAGTTCTCTCAACCGCACACTGGTTTCCAGATCAACCTCAAAGGTTTTGAGATTTCGGTTGTTGACCCCGATGATCTCTGCGCCTGCGTTAACAGCCATCTCAGCCTCAGGCTCCGTATGCGCTTCAACAAGAGCAGACAAGCCTAGTTGCTTTGCAATCTGAAGGCATTCCTTTAGAAATGATTCCTCCATCAGCGCACAGATCAGCAGGATGGCATCTGCACCCAACAGCTTGCTTTCATAGATCTGGTAAGGGTCTACCGTAAAATCTTTGCGAAGGATGGGTAATTTCACTATTTTCCTGATTTCTTTCAGATATTCGTCGCTGCCGAGAAACCAGTATGGTTCTGTGAGCACCGAGATTGCTGCCGCCCCTGCAGCCTCATATTCTGCGGCAATCTTCCGATAGGGAAAGGCTTCGTCGATAATGCCCTTGGATGGAGACGCTTTCTTCACCTCGCAGATAAAGGCCATCTCCTTACTGCTCAGTGCCACTTTGAACGGGAACGAAAACGCCAGCTCAGCACGCCTTATATCCTCTGCATCCCGGATCACCTCAGAATATGATCTGATTCGTTTCTGCTCCGCAACCCGTTCTCTGGTTCGCTCCGCAATGGTACTGAGAAGATCATTCATGAGAGCACCACAGCTGGACGGTTAAATTCGTTTGACATCCTGACCAGGGCATTGAGCTTCTGAAGGGCAGCACCGCTGTCAATGATCTCTTCGGCTAGCACTCGACAGTCTTGCAAGCTTGCTCCCTTTCCCGCTGTATATAAGGCCATTGCCGCATTCATGATGACCACATCCCGCTTGGCGCCGCGTTCAATTCCCTCCAGAATATTTCTGGTAATCTGGGCATTTTCTTCAGGGGATCCGCCCAGCAGTGCATTTCTTTCGCTTCGGTTCAGTCCGAAGTCTTCCGGTGTAACAGAATACCGCCTCAGGGTTCCGTTGTCGATTTCCACCACAATGGTCTCCGCAGTAAGGGTTGCTTCATCCAGTCCGTCGCTTCCGTGAATGACCATGCCCCGCTTTACGCCCAAATTGGATAACACCTGAGCCAAAGGAACGGCTAGCTTTTCATCATAGACTCCCATGAGCTGCAGATTTGCCGCCGCAGGATTGGCAAGGGGGCCTAAAATATTGAAAATGGTCCTGATCCCCAGTTCCTTTCGAACCGGCGCGGCATACTTCATGGAATTGTGATAGAGCTGAGCAAACAGGAAGCAAAGGTTGATCTCTTCCAGCATTCTGCTGCTTTGCTCTGCGGTAAGCTGGATGTTAACGCCCAGTTTTTCCAGAACATCCGCCGCACCGCTTCTGCTTGAAACGCTTCTGTTTCCGTGCTTTGCCACCGACACCCCGGCTGCAGCAACCACAAAGGCTGTAGTGGTAGATATATTGAAGGTCCCTACTTCATCACCGCCAGTGCCCACGATATCCATTACCGGATCGGCGCCACGGCTTACAGGAACTGCCTTGTCTCTCATGACGGAGGCGCACGCAGTGATCTCGTCTATGCTTTCTCCCTTCATCCTCATTGCAGTCAGAAAGGCAGCGATCTGAGCCGGTGTCGCTTTCCCCTCCATGATTTCTTCCATTGCCATTCTGGCGGTATCAAAATCCAGATCTTTTCCGGATATTACTTTCTGTATTGCATCTGTAATCATTTTTTTGTTCCCTCCACAAACTGGATATATTCGGTTTACGCTCTTTACCTGCTCAGCCAACGCTCAGCCGGATGAAATTTTCCAGAATCTTTCGGCCCTGGGGGGTCAGGATTGATTCAGGGTGAAACTGAAGTCCGTAGACGTCATGCTCCCGGTGCTTTACTGCCATGATCTCCCCATCTTCAGACCGTGCCCTTATGGTGAGTTCCTCTGGCATCGTATCTTCCAGCGCTGCCAGGGAGTGATATCTCGCACCATCAATTTCCTCCGGCAACCCTTGAAACAGCTTGCAATCCGTATCCACTTTCATCAGGGACTGTTTTCCGTGCATCAAAGTTTTCGCATAGGATACGGTTGCACCAAAGGCTTCGCAGATCGCCTGATGACCGAGGCACACGCCTAGAATCGGTATTTTTCCCGCGAAATATTTAGCAGTTTCAACGCAGATCCCCGCATCGGCAGGCTTGCCGGGGCCGGGAGAAAGAATGATGGCCTGAGGCCTGAGTGTTTCGATCTCTCCCACTGTCATTGCGTCATTTCTGACAACGCTAATCTCCGGATGCAGGGAACCGACGAGCTGATAGAGATTATAAGAAAAGCTGTCGTAATTATCAATTAATAAGATCATCGTCCAAACACCTCCCCTGCACTGGTCAAAGCGTTTACAACCGCCCTGGCTTTGTTGAGACACTCCTGATATTCCGTTTCCGGTACGCTGTCAGCTACTATTCCGGCGCCGGAACGGATGAACACTTTTCCATTCTTTTTATATGCGATTCTAATGGCGATACAGGTATCCATATTGCCTGTAAAATCAATATATCCGATGGCCCCTCCATAGATCCCCCGCTTATTGTTTTCCAGCTCATTGATGATCTCACAGGCTCTGATCTTCGGTGCTCCCGACAAGGTTCCCGCTGGAAGGACTGCATCCACTGCACTGAGGGCGTCTTTGTCATCCCTGATCTGTCCTTTCACAGTCGACCCGATGTGCATTACGTGGGAGAACCGTTCAATGGTGAGGTATTTTTCTACTTCTACAGTTCCGAACTTGCTGATTTTACCAAGATCATTTCTGCCAAGGTCCACCAGCATGTTGTGCTCCGCCAGCTCTTTGGGATCGGCCAGCAGTTCTTGTTCCAACAAAAGGTCCTCTTCATCAGTTTTTCCTCTGGGCTTCGTTCCTGCCAGCGGGAAGGTATAGAGTACACCGTCCTGCAATTTCACTAGTGTTTCCGGCGATGCACCTGCAATTTCGATGTCCTCACCGGAAAAGTAGAACATATAGGGGGAAGGATTTGTGGATCGGAGCACCCGGTAGGTGTTTAGGAGGCTGCCTTCAAACTCCGCTTCCAGACGATTGGAAAGGACAACCTGAAAAATATCTCCCTCCTGAATGTACTCCTTGGCTTTTTCCACCATGGTGCAGTATTCCTCTTTGCTGAACAGAGGCTGGAATTCGGACTTTAATTCAGCAGGGTAATGCAGGGCAGCCGCTGTGTCCTGAATCAGTCTTATCATCTGATCCAGCTCCAGCATGCCTTTTTTATAATTCGTTTCCAGCTGGTTTGTCTTGATATTGGTGATGAGGATGATCTTCTGCTTCAGATTGTCATAGGCGATTACTTTGTCAAACAGCATCAGGTCAACGTCCTTAAAGCCTTCCTGATCCTCCGCATCAAGCTTCAGCGAAGGTTCGCTGTACTTGATATAGTCGTAAGAGAAGTATCCGACCAGGCCGCCGGTAAAAGGCGGGAGATAATCCAATCTGGGGCTTTTGTTTTCTTCGATGATCTGGCGAATCATTTTACCCGGATCACTGGTTTCTATATTGATTTCCGTTCCTGCACTGACCTTTAACCGCCCGTCGGTACAGGTCAGCTCCAATCTGGGATCGTAACCCAGGAACGTATACCGCCCCCATTGAGCAGGGCTTTCCAAGCTCTCCAGTAGATAACAGTGCTGGCTGATGCCCTTGAGAATTTTCAATACCTCGATGGGCGTTTTCACATCGGAATAGATTTCCCGGCTCAGGGGGATTACTTTGTAAGCTTCCTCCAATTCCCTTGCCTCTTCTAACGTTGGTCTTACCATATTCTTTCCTCCTTTGCTTCTTTGCCAAGGACGTCAGAATAAACAAAAAACCCGTCCTCAACAGAAAATACTGTCAAGGACGAGTTCTAAATACAAAAAACCCGCGGTGCCACCTTGCTTTATGGAAATAAATCCACACGCTTTACAGGATACCAACATATCCCCGGCAACTTACGTATGCCCTCACGTCGCAGAATACTCGGATG
>JAQSXD010000224.1 GCA_029266295.1 Bacillota bacterium
AAATATTTAGTGGAGAGTGAATGACTTGATCGTTAAGAAAGGTGATATTTTTTTTGCAGACCTAAGTCCCGTCATTGGCTCAGAACAAGGTGGAGTAAGGCCGGTTCTTATTGTGCAGAATGATATTGGAAATAAATACAGCCCTACAGTTATCGTAGCGGCGGTTACCTCCCAGATAAACAAGGCAAAGTTGCCTACACATGTTGAAATTGGTGCGCTGGGCCACGGTTTAAACAAAGACTCAGTCGTACTGACAGAACAACTCAGAACCATTGATAAAAAACGGCTCAAAGAAAGAATCGGAAAAGTCGACGAAGATATCATAGCAGAAGTAAATGAAGCGCTCACAATCAGTTTAGGGATGATAGATTTTTAGGAGGAACAGATGAAGAGAGTTGTAGCAGGGTTTGTTATCATTGTTTCAGTGTTTGCCTTGACAGTATATGCGGCGGCAGCCGCGGATTCTCCGGGATCAGAAGGTGATCCGGTGGTCACAAAAAGTTATGTAGATAGTCAAATTGCACAGCTGAAAAACACAGGCGTATCCTCGGGGACATATCAAGCAGTTCAACTGACTGCAGGGCAGAAAATGATCGGCGGCGAAGGTACCGAGATCATTCTGAGAAGCGGAGAAGCCACCGCCATTGATAATGGCGCCAATGGAGTCTCTGATGTTACCGGAGGAGCTGATTTGATGACCGGCCAGCGTATCGGCCTAAATCATCTGTTGCTCATACCTCGAAACGACGGGAGAGGCCTTTTGGCTTTGACGGAAGCATACGTTATGGTCAGAGGTTCCTATACAATACAATAGTAAATCGTAAGGGGTCATCTCAAAATGCACGGACTGTCATTTCGGGATGGCTCTTTTTTTCGTATTAAAATGCGATTTTTAGAAAAATGTTTTTAAAATTCTCTGTTTGTTCTCATCCTATTTACTACAAGGGAAAAAAAAGGTACAATGTTATAGCATCGGCTGACCAACCGGTGTATTAACATTGAATACATACATAATTTTAGGAAGGAAAACACAGGGGATGAAATTATTAATCAGGGAAAACAAGGTCTTGCTGCTCATTGTCGCACTTGCCATTCTTGTTTCATTTGTCGCAATCGGGGGTAGGATTTCAGTAGAAAGTCAAAACAAAACGTATGATATTGTTTTGGATTACAATGAAGTAGAAGCGATGGCGAAGCAATCGGATCATGATGTATCCTGGTGGCTTGAGGAATTCAAAAGCATGGGCATCACAAAAGTGGGACTTGCTGAGGAAAATATGGTCAGCTTGATGGAAAATACAGATATGCCCGTCAGTGCGCAGGTCATGTATCAGATCATGAAGGAAGCGGACTGGGAAGCAAAGTATCCGGAAGGCTTCATCCAAGAGCTGAAGAAAAATGGGTTTGACGAATATGACGTTTTGATTGAGGCGGCTTCAAAGGAAGCCTTTGATTTTGTCACGAATGCGGTCAGCGACCGTTATCAGGCAGAAAAATATTTTGCATATGAAAGTGAAAATGGCGGTATCATCGTATTAAATGGTACGGCCAAGGAAACGCTTTATACTGAAAAATACAGGCTCATGAGCAGCATCACCAAAAAGGGCTTTGCTGAAAAAGATGAAATTATTAGCTCTAAGCTGATGTATCTCAATCTCGGAATTCTGCCATCGAAGCTGGATATCGTTAAAGCATCAGGAATGGACATTATTCCAAGAACTGCCAGCTATGAAGGCTGGAATGATGCAGATTACGCAAGAGCAGTGATCAACAGCTATAAAAAAATAGGCGTTGCTCCGGAATATATGATTGTGGGCGGAGAGAGCATCATTGGTTATGATGATGGAATCGATACCGTGCAAACCTATCTGGAGGAAAACAATGTTACGTTGGGACTCATTGAAAATACTACCCAGCGGCAGAACATTCTGCAGTTTGGTGTGGATAAAACCGTAAAAAAGACGGGATATGATGCAGTTCGTATCTTTAGTGTCTGGGATTATATTCAGAACCGGTATCAATATTACGGGTATGAGGGTTCTAAGGAAATTGAAAATACACTGTTCCGAGCTGTCGTGGAACGGAACATTCGTCTCATATACTATAAACCCATTAAAGAGTTTAGAGATCAGCATGTCTATGTAACAGACCCGGAAGAATATAGAACCATGTTTTCCAATCTGGAGAAGCGGCTGAACGAGCACGGGATTCAATTTGGGGACAAGGCTTCGGTGATGGATGATTGTCAGGTCAGCAACATTCTCAAACTGGCAATGGCCTATGGTTGTGTGGCTGCTGCAATTTTGTTGCTGCAAACAATATTGCCAATGAGAAGAAGATTGAAATTATCCTTACTGGTTTTAGGTGCTTTGGGGGCTTCCGGAGCATATCTTGTGCTTCCAAGCTATGCGGAATTGATTACATCGTTTGCTGCAGCGGTTATTTTCCCTTGTATGGCGACCTCTTATCTCGTAAAACAAAGCAAAGAATATTCGGAGCATTTGGACAAGGAGACACCTCTAGTTAAACTTGCTGGGCTTGGAATTGCGACGCTGCTCATCGCTGTCGCCATATCTGTTGTCGGCGGTATCATGACTGCGGCTCCTATCTCATCCATTAATTATCTTCTGGAAATCGATATTTTCAGAGGAGTAAAAGTAGCGCAGCTTCTGCCGCTGGCATTCTTTGCGGTTGTATACCTGGCATATTACGGATTCGGAGGGAATAAGAAGCGCCCGGGAACCTTAGAATATCTTGATCTTCGTGATATGATGAACGCGAGCATCAAGATATGGATGGTGTTGCTTGGAATCTTCATGCTAGGTCTGGGTTATTACTATATCAGCAGAACCGGGAATGAATCCTCTGTCGAGGTATCCAATCTGGAAATGCTCTTTAGAAACATGCTGGAAGATCATCTCATCGCGCGGCCGAGAAACAAGGAGTTTCTGTTTGCTTTCCCCTCGGTAATGTTGTTCGTATATGTCTCCGTAAGGCGATTTAAGCTCTGGCCTATATTGTTCGGACTGGCTGCTGTCATTGGTATGACTTCGCCTGCAAATACCTTTATGCATATTAGAAGTCCGCTCTATCTGGGCTTCGCGAGAACAGGCTATTCACTGCTGTTTGGTATTCTGATCGGCATCGTTGGAATCATTGTTTTTGAAATAGGATACAGGCTCTATAAGAAGTTGGAAAGGCAGACGTTTTAAATGGTTCGAATACTGATTTCAGGATACTACGGATTTAATAATATCGGAGACGAATCCATCCTCCAGGCGGTGGTGGATAATCTTCGCAGCAAACTGAATGATATTGATATCACGGTGCTTTCCCGAAATCCGGAATCCACTGCCCAGAAATACGGTGTAAATTCCGTAAATCGAAAATCTATATCCTCCATTCTGAATGCGGTGCGAAAATGTGACCTGCTGATCAGCGGTGGAGGGAGCCTCTTACAGGATGTAACAAGTAAAAAGAGCATACTCTATTATTTAATGATTATGTGGGCGGCATTTTTCTTCCGTAAAAAGGTCTTTATCTATAGTCAGGGAATCGGGCCGATTCTATCGAAACTAAATCGAAGTCTTACGGCAGCTACCTTGAAACATGCAGACGGAATTGTTGTGAGAGATGAAGCGTCGAAAGAGCTGCTCATTGAAATCGGATTGAAAGGTGACCTTGTTCATGTTACGGCTGACCCGGTACTCCGGGTAAAGAAAGCAGAACTGTCTCTGGGCAGAAACATTCTGAAGGAGGAAGGGTTCAGTGCCGAGGAGGGCAGACTTACAGTGGGCTTCGCCATCAGAGAGAAGAAGATTAACAGCAATTTTGTAGATGAGCTTTGTATTTCTATACGGAGACTCATCAATGAATACCAAGCGCAAATTGTGTTAATCCCTTTTCATTTTTCCGAAGACATGGCTGTGATCGAGGAACTGGAAAGAAGACTTGGGGGAGATGTTTTTTGCATCAAGCATAAGTATCTGACCAATGAAATGCTGAGCATTATTGGGAATATGGATGTACTGGTGGGTGTGCGCCTTCATGCACTGATTCATGCAGCGATCATGGATGTACCGATGATCGCAGTCTCCTACGATCCGAAAATCAACTCTTTTATGCATTCTATGGATATGAAGGCCATGTGCTCCATGTACGACTTTAAAAGTGAGTTTTTCCTGGAAGAGTTTGAAAAGACTGTAGACAATGCGCAGACCATCAGAGACAAAGTTCGAAAGAGAATTGAGCTGCTCATACAGAAGCTGGATACCAATGAGGAATTAATAAAAAAACTAATAAATAAGTAAGAATTTCTATAGAATAAAATGATGAAGAGGAATGGTTAGGATGCCAAGTAACAGACGAATCAAAATATTGGATCTACCGGTGGATATGGTGGAATACCCTGCAGCCATGGAAATTTTCCGCAAGCTCATGAGCACGGAAGGCTGCAGTCAAATCGTAACGCCGAACTCAGAAATAATCGTAAACGCAACAAAGGACAAAGAGCTGAAAGAGATCATAGAACAGGCAGATCTGGTTATCCCCGATGGAATCGGCTTGGTTTATGCATCAAGAATCATGGGAATGCCGCTTTCGGAGCGCGTGACAGGGATCGATTTTCTGAGCGCGATCTTAGGATATTTGGAAGAAACGGGACAGTCGGTCTTTTTCTTAGGTAGCAAGCCGGGGGATGGGGATGTTCCGGGAATTGCAGAGCTTGCGGCAGAAAAAATCAAGGAGAAATACACAAATTTAAAGATTGCGGGAGTCCATCACGGCTATTTCAAGACAGCGGATGAAAAGGAGTTGATCAGCAAAATCAACGCCTCTGGCGCAGATTTTCTGTGTGCAGCACTGGGGTCTCCCAAGCAGGAGAAATTTGTATTCACCCATAGAAATCAGCTGAATGTAAAAGCTGCCATCGGTGTGGGAGGCAGTCTTGATGTTTGGGCAGGTACCCTGAAACGAGCGCCGGAATTTTATCGGAATCATGGGCTGGAATGGCTTTATCGATTCATTCAGCAGCCAAGCAGATATAAAAGAATGGCGGCTTTGCCGCTTTTCATGATAAAGGTCCTACTCAGTAAATTAAAAGGAGGAAAATGAGAATGAATATCGACTATCAACAATTGGAGAAGGTCGCACGGGATATCAGGGTTGATATAATCAAACAAACATTTCATGCGAATTCCGGGCATCCAGGTGGTTCCCTCTCCGCAGCAGATATCATGACAGTTCTCTACTTTCATGAAATGAATGTCGATCCAGCAGAACCGAAAAAATACGGCCGCGACAAATTTGTACTTTCAAAGGGCCATGCATCGCCGGTTCTCTATGCTACATTGGCCCATAGAGGATATTTTCCAACCGCGGAGCTCAGCGGCTTCCGTAAATTCGGCTCCATCCTTCAGGGACACCCTGATATGAAAAAGGTTCCTGGAGTGGAAATGTCAACAGGATCTCTGGGACAGGGCTTTTCATCCTCTGTTGGAATGGCAATCGCAAATAAGCTCGATAAAAATCCAGGCAGAGTTTTTGCTCTGTTAGGTGACGGCGAATTACAGGAAGGAATTATTTGGGAAGCTGCCATGGCGGCGGCTCATTACAAACTGGATAATCTCGTTGCAATCGTGGACTGGAACGGTCTTCAGATAGACGGAAAAAATGAAGAAGTTATTACAGTGAACCCTGTAGATGAGAAATTTAAAAGCTTCGGCTTCCATGTGATTCATGTGGACGGACATTCTCTGAAAGAGATCGCAGAAGCTTTAGAAGAAGCCCGCACGCATGAGGGCAAACCTACCGTGATTGTTGCAAAGACACTCAAGGGAAAAGGCGTTTCCTATATGGAAGGCAAGGCCGGCTGGCATGGCAAGGCTCCGAGCGAGGAAGAAGCGAAACAAGCAGTGGAAGAACTGGGAGGTGAGTGGTAATGTCAGAAAAAATGGCAACCAGACAGGCTTATGGAGAAGTTCTCGCTGAGCTTGGTGGAAAAAATCAGAATATCGTAGTTCTTGATGCGGACTTATCCAAATCAACAATGACGGCAGTGTTTGCTGGTAAGTACCCGGAGCGCTTCTTCAATATGGGTATTTCAGAGCAGAATCTCTATGGAGTAGCGGCGGGTATCGCTCATTCAGGGAAAACTGTCTTTGCGAGCACCTTTGCGATGTTTGCGGCGGGAAGAGCTTTTGAAATTATTAGAAACTCTATTGGCTATACGAAGGCCAATGTGAAGATTTGCGCAACGCACGCAGGTGTAACGGTAGGGGAAGACGGCGGAAGCCATCAGTCCATTGAAGACCTTGCATTGATGCGAACGATCC
>JAQSXD010000225.1 GCA_029266295.1 Bacillota bacterium
GAAAGATGTTGTTAAAATTGAGAATGTTGTGGATATTGACCTGGCAGCCCTTGGGATTATCGATCCAAAAGTTACCGTCAATGTCATTGAAGATCATATTATTAAGAAAAAAATTCATGTCACAGTACCTGAGAAGGTGGTGAATATCATCAAGTGCAATAATCCTCGCTGTGTTACCTCGGTGGAAGCAGGCGCACCTCAAGTATTTCATCTCATCGACAAGGACAACCGAGAATATCGATGCGACTACTGCGATGAAATCATCAGCATGAAAGGCGGATACAGTAATGAAGTTCTGCATAAACAATGGTTTGATCGTTGATCCCCATCGGGATTCGCCGTTTCTGGGAAATCTGGTGATTGAGAATGGCATCATTTCAGAAATTACTCCTGTAGAGCAGAATCCGGTGACAGTTCAATCTGATTCCGGGACTGCACACGAGGGCCCAATTGCGGATATGCAAACGATCGATACTAAGGCAAACGCGGATACACATACAATCGATGCCAGGGGGAACTGGGTGGTACCTGGGCTCATCGATCTCCATGTACACTTTCGAGAGCCGGGGTTTGAATACAAAGAGGATGTACAAAGCGGCTGCGAGAGTGCAGCAGCAGGCGGATTTACCACGGTCTGCTGTATGCCCAATACAAGCCCTGTTATTGACGCACCTGAAGTGGCTCGTTTCATCCGCAAAAAGGCAGAGGCCGGCAACGGTGTTGATGTGCTCTGTATCGGATCAATTACAAAGGGGCAGGAAGGGACAGAACTTGCAGACTACCACAGAATGTTGGTCGATGACGAAATGTTAATCCGGGAAGGAACAGAGGCTGACTCCCTGTATTCGGAAAAAGGAATTTGCGGGATCAGCGAAGACGGAAAAACCGTTGCAGATGAATCGGTTATGCTTGAGGCCATGAGAAAAGCAAAGGAGCTGGGGCTTACCGTGTTCTCCCATGCAGAGCCTGAGGCGGAAATCGTAAAGAGGGATCTTGCCTTGGCAGAACAATCGGGGTGCAAGCTCCATTTCTGCCACATCAGCGAGAAGGCCAGCATTGCGCTCATTCGCCATGCAAAGGAAGGCGGACTCGCCGTCACAGCGGAAACAGCGCCCCATTATTTCGCTCTAACAAGTGAGGATGTTCAGGGAGATCCAAATAAAAAAATGAATCCGCCGCTTGGGACGAAAGCAGACCTGGAAGCAGTTACGGAAGCGCTAAGGGATGGAACCTTAGATGCCATCGCAACAGATCACGCACCGCACCAAAGCAATGAAAAAAGCGTTCCTTATGAGCTTGCACCCAACGGCGTAATCGGTCTGGAAACAAGCTTTGCAATGAGTTATACGAAACTGGTACGAGCAGGCATTCTGACGCCCGCAGAACTGATTGTGAAAATGAGCCGTAAACCTGCAGAGATTTTAGGGATTGACAGAGGGCAGATTCAGATTAGCAAACCAGCAGACCTTGCCATCATTGATGTGGAGACAGAATATGAGATCGGCTCAGAGCCGTTTCGTTCCAAGAGCACGAACTCACCCTTTCACGGAGAAAGGGTGTTTGGATGGATCCTATATACCATCAAAGATGGAACCGTCATATGGGATGCGAAAGAAGCATCCGGCTGCAGAAAGCAGGAGGTTGAATAAAGTATGATAGATCGATTAATAAAACAGATTGAACAGAAGGCAAATCCTACGGTTGTCGGATTGGATCCTACTTTTGAGATGATCCCTAAGACCATTGCACAAGAAATGTTCGAAAAACACGGGAAAAACACGGAAGCAGTGGCGAACATGTTTCTTCAGTTCAACAAGGAAATCATTGACCAGACCTTTGACCTGGTACCGGCAGTAAAACTACAAATTGCAATGTATGAGCAGTATGGGCTGGACGGGCTCTCTGCTTACCTTGATACCATCGTTTATGCAAAGGATAAGGGACTTGTGGTAATCGGGGATGTGAAACGTGGGGACATCGCCTCCACCGCAGCTGCGTATGCCGGTCATATCAGCGGCGTGAACATCGAAGGAATTCATTTTGATCCATGGAAGGAAGATGCGGTGACCCTAAATCCATACATGGGCTTTGATGGGATCGAACCGTTTCTTGCACCCTGCAGAGAACGGAATAAAGGAATTTTCATTCTCGTAAAAACCAGCAATCCCTCTGGCAGCGAACTGCAGGATTTGATCAGTCAAGGGAAGCCTATTTATGAATATACAGCCGAACTTGTGAGCAAGTGGGGCGATCTGGCAATGGGTGATCAAGGCTACAGCAATGTGGCGGCAGTGGTGGGAGCAACCTATAAGGAGCAGGGCGAATTCCTGCGAAAGAAGATGTCCCATACATTCTTTCTTGTTCCTGGATACGGTGCCCAAGGTGCGTCGGCAAAGGATCTGGGCGGATATTTTGACAGCGACGGCAGAGGCTGTATCATCAATTCTTCAAGAGGAATCATTGCAGCTTATCAGAAGGATGGGAACTATGGAGAGCATAATTTTGCAGAAGCCGCGCGGGAAGCGGTTCTGCTGATGAAAAAAGATTTGGGAGGTGTCATATGACGGGCGTTGCGCCTGGCATCCTGGAATCAAAGATTCTGGGAAATGAGCAGATTGCCCGGGAAATATACCGCATGACGCTGGAGTACGAAGGAGGGGAAAATGAGATCAAACCGGGGCAGTTTGTAAATCTTTATCTCAATGATAAAAGTATGATCCTTCCAAGACCGGTCAGCATCTGCAAAGTAGAGAACAACAGATTGACGCTGGTTTACCGAGTTGTGGGAAAAGGAACGGAAGCGCTTTCCAGTTATGCTCCCGGCGATAGCATACGAGTCAGCACACCCCTGGGAAATGGATATGATGTGACCGATATCGCGCGAAGGCTAGGTACAGAATGCACAAAGACCATTGTCCTTGCGGCAGGCGGGCTTGGAGTGCCCCCTATGATAGAACTTGCCAAGTCGCTGCGAAAAGCAATTGCAGGAACCACGGACATACCTCATGCGGCTGATTCAGTGAATGAAGCTGCGCCATTTCTTACAGTCGATATGGCTGCTGCCAATAAAAAGTTGATCGCGGTAATTGGTTTTCAGGATGAGGTTTTTCTAAGCGAAGAACTGGAACAATATTGTGACAGTGTTCTGGTAGCTACCGATAACGGCAGCAGGGGATTTCATGGAAATGTTCTGGAGCTGATAAAAACCGCAGGCGATCCTGGCGATTATTATCTGGCCTGCGGACCGAAGCCAATGCTCAAGGCTGTAGCGGATTATTGCGTGGAGAAAGACATACCGATTCAGGTATCTTTGGAGGAACGGATGGGTTGCGGTTACGGGGCTTGCGTAGGATGTACCTGCAAGATCAAAGAAGAAAACGACACGGAAGTTCCTTTCAAGCTGAAGAAGGTTTGCAAGGATGGGCCGGTATTCAGGGGAAATGAGGTGGTTTGGGATGATTAGCTTTCATAAGAATCAAAAATCCGCTGGCAGTAATGCAGACTGTGATCTGGATCTGCGTGTTACAATCGCAGGAGTAACACTTGATAATCCTGTAACAACGGCTTCCGGCACCTTTTCGGCAAAAGAAAGCGGTGCTTTCTATGACATCAATGAATTAGGTGCTGTAATCACCAAAGGTGTTTCGTTGGAACCGTGGGACGGAAACCCAACCCCGAGAATTGCAGAAGCCTATGGGGGGATGCTCAATGCGGTAGGGCTTCAGAACCCCGGTGTAGATGCTTTCATACGGGACGAACTGCCCTACCTGAAGAGCTTCAAAACGAAAGTGATTGTAAATGTTGCAGGTAAGACAAAGGATGAATACTGCCGTGCCGTAGAAAAGCTCAGTGAAACCGACGCAGATATGCTGGAGATCAATATTTCCTGCCCCAACATCAAGGAGGGAGGTATCAGCTTTGGAGCAGATACCGCAATGGCTGCTGACATAACAAAGGCAGTCAAAAGAATCTCGACCAAACCGATCCTGATGAAACTAACACCGAATGTGACAGACATTGCAGAAATCGCAAGAGTAGTGGAGGCGGAAGGCGCTGATGGAATTTCGCTGATCAATACGCTGCTGGGTATGAAAATTGATATTTACAAGAAGAAACCCGTGCTTTGGAATCGCATGGGAGGGCTTTCTGGCCCTGTGGTGAAGCCGGTTGCAGTTCGCATGGTATACCAGGTTCGCAGGGCTGTAAAGATTCCGGTCATCGGTCTGGGCGGGATCATGACGGGTGAGGACGCGGTGGAATTCTTCATGGCCGGAGCAGATGTGATCTCGATTGGTACTGCCGCACTTGTAGATCCGCAGGCACCGGTAAGGATAAAAAGAGAATTGATCGACTTTATGAAAAACAATGGATATAAAAATCTGCAGGAGATCCGGGATGCCTTGCTCTGATTACAGCCTTGCTATGATTGCAGCATTTAGCGGTATTCAGAGCTGCTGTGGACTGGTGATAGGAGCTTATCTATCTTTGGAAAAGGGAGAATCAAATGAATTATAAAGAAGAATTTATTGAATTTATGGTGCGGTCCGGAGTGTTGACCTTCGGTGAATTTACCACGAAGAGCGGGCGAAATTCACCATATTTCATCAATACAGGGAACTACAAAACGGGAAAGCAGCTTGGGATGCTTGGCGAGTTTTATGCCCACTGCATTGGAGATCATATGGAGCAAGGGAATGTCAAGAAGGACATAACCGCTTTGTTTGGACCAGCGTATAAGGGGATACCTATTTCTGTAGCTGCATCCATCGCGCTGGCGCAGAAGCACGGCATTGACATGAACTACTGCACCAACCGCAAGGAGGTCAAAGATCATGGCGAAGGAGGCTCTCTGATGGGCTATCAGCTCCAACCGGGAGATTCTGTGCTCATTGTGGAGGACGTGATTACTGCGGGTACTGCCATGAGAGAATGCCTGCCGATCCTGAACCATTACGGTGTCAGTGTTGAGGGTCTTGTCGTGTCGGTGGACAGGATGGAACGAGGTGCCGGAAATACAACGGCAATTCAGGAGCTGAAAGAGGAATATGGCATCGCAACCTATCCGATCATAACTGTTTTGGATATTCTGGAACATTTACATGGAAAGGAAATCGACGGCAAGATACTGATCGATGACGGAACGAAAGAGAAGATAGAAGCATATTTGGACACATATTGCGCGAAATAAGAATAAAACAACTCCCTTTGGAAAAAATAGTCTGAAAAGAATGCATGGGCACATCTGAGAACTCATTGCAGATTTCAGACATGCCCTACGATAAAGGGAGATTGCAATGGAAAATAACAAGTTCGACGATTATCTCAGTTACTTCAGGAGCCTTTTGCCACTGGGTGAGAGCTTTGATATTGTAGAAAGAAATCTCGTGATCGCTGAAAAAGAAGCCTATCTGTATTTTATTGACGGCTTTCTGAATTCCAATGTATTGGAACTGGTAATAGCAAACCTTTTACGTGTCAGCAAGCATGACATGGGACAAAGAAGCAGCGCCTCGGATTTTATCAAATATCACGTACCTCATGGGCCGTCATCCACGGAAAAAAACACCGATAAAATGATGAAGTCACTGTTGTCAGGTCTTACGGTTATGATCATTGACGGCTTCGCTGATGCGATCGTTATGGACCTGCGAACCTATCCGGCACGCGGTGTTGAGGAGCCGGAAAAAGAAAAGTCTTTAAGAGGGCCAAAGGACGGCTTCGTTGAGACCCTTTTGTTCAATACGGCCATGATTAGAAGAAGAATCAGAGACCCTAGGCTGGTCTTTGAAATGCATACCATAGGCTCTACTTCAAAGACGGATGTTTGCGTTGGATATATGAAAGGTATTGTGAAAGAGGAAACACTGGAAGTAATCAAGAAGAAACTGGCAGGGATCAAGCGAGATACTCTTACCGTGGGTGACCAGAGCTTAGTAGAAGCGATGGGAAACTCTCAGTGGCTGAGCCCCTTTCCCAAGGTTCGTTACAGTCAAAGGCCGGACGTTATCTCAGCTCATCTGACGGAAGGAAAGCTTGTTCTTCTGGTTGACAACAGTCCCACCGCTATTCTTGTACCCACTGGTATTTTCGACTTTTTCCAAGATACGGATGATTATTATTTCCCGCTGATCACAGGAAACTATTTCAGATTGCTTCGTGTTTTAAATATGATCGCTGTAATCTTTCTCACACCGGTTTATCTGCTTCTTGCAGAAGGCTTTCTGCCCGTCCATCCAAGGCTTGAATTCTTTATTCCTGACGAGGGATATGCAATACCACTCTTTTTCC
>JAQSXD010000226.1 GCA_029266295.1 Bacillota bacterium
ATATCTCTAGGTCGACATCATCCAGCGCATGGTAGGTCGCGTTAGGAAAACGCTTATTCACATGTATAAATTCAGCTGCAATGTTCATCTCTCTATCTTCCTTTCAGAGTCAATGCAGATACGGGGCAGCCCGTTACGCAAATTCCGCAGCCAATGCAGGCTGATGCGTCCAGCCGAAGAGTTTTTGGTATGTTCTCCGCAGCGCCGTCAAACGAGAAAACGGAAAAGCTGCACCTTCGGATGCACTTCCCGCAGCCGATGCATTTTGTGTGATCCACTTTAATGCGATAGCTGCTTTTCGGCCAGAGTCCGATGCTGTTTCTTTTTTTCTGTCCTCGAAACAGATAACAGCAGTCACCGCAACAGTTGCAGATCCCGTTGGAGTTTAACGTATGAACGAGTCCTGCTTTGTCAGCCTCCATCACAACCTTCTTGGCCTGATCCTTATCAATCTTCTCCGACAAGCCCCGGTGCACAAAGGAGTTAATCCCATCTTTATAGGTAATACAGGTCTTCGCCGGCTGACCGCAGCCGCCGCGCAAGCTTCTGCAGTCGCACAGATTCAAGTAGACCGGGCGGTCCTGTCTGTCAATAAAGGCAAGCACCTCATCAAGGGGCAGAATCTCATCCTCCGTCGGAGCCTGCTTTGGGTCCTGGCTGAGACTTTGATAGTAGGTCTCAAAATACCATGCATCCAGCCCTAGCCGTTCCTGCTCCGAAATTTCATGGTAGCTTTCCACTTCTGTTATGGAGAAGATATCCAGCCTGCTGTAAAAATCTGATATCCGATAGACCTTTGCCGCTCCATCCGCCAGAGAGATCACACCGCGGCGGTAGGCGGATTCAGCAAATTGCTCCGGATTAGCAACACCAAGTGCTCTCATTTCTTCCAACTGAAATCGCTCCGTCTCTATTCGACTTACAAAATCAATCTCTTCCGGGGTAAACATCCTATCAATTACACCATATGCCGCTTCCGGCACCTGAAATTTTTTAATAAATATCTCATGCACGTTTCCTTGGAGCTCTTGATTATTGTTTTTCAATTCTTTCATATCTGCCTCCCGATCCAGGAAATTGCACTGATTTGATTGTACTTATTGAATGGAATCGTAAAAGTCCTTTGCAACATCCTCATATTCCAGCTTGTCAACATCTACTTGCGCGTTCAAAGC
This sequence comes from Bacillota bacterium, assembly GCA_029266295.1. Classification (GTDB taxonomy): domain Bacteria; phylum Bacillota; class Clostridia; order Peptostreptococcales; family Anaerovoracaceae; genus Anoxybacterium. The sequence continues at coordinate 1,176 of JAQSXD010000226.1, forward strand.
CGTAATGGTTTTTGTATCAATTTTCGCATTGACGGCATTGAGAATATCAGCAATGTCGGGAGCGGCGTCCAATACTGCCTTGCTCACAACAGGAGCGATATTATAGGGCGGCCAAACATATTTGTCATCCTCAAGAAGCGTAAAGCGTTCATCCACCAGTCTGCCTTCTGTTGTATAAGCAGGAGCAACATCCGCCTCTCCGTTTGCTAAAACTTCATATTTTAGTGAATTGTCATAGACCTTTGAGGATGCCCAGTTGAATTTACCGTATTTCGCTTCCAACGCTGGAATTCCGTCATCTCTCACATCAAACTCTCCCTGGGACGCAAATCTCAGCTTGTCAGCATTTTTCTGAAGATCGCTAATGGTTTTGATTCCATATTTTTCTGATGCTTCTGCAGTAATAACAAGCCCCTGACCATCGTTTGCCTGGGCATAATCCAGCCAAACCAGATCGAACTGGCTTTCATATTCCGTTTTAACTGTGTCATAAACCGTTTGGGGATCGGTTTCCAGCGGCAGCTTTAATACTGCCAAAAGCCCGGTACCCGTATATTCCGGATACAAATCCACATCACCGTTTACAAGGGAAGTATGTACCACAGAACTGGCAATGTTGAATACCCGATCCACCTGATATCCGTTATCCTCTAAGGCCAGTGCATACAGTTCTCCAAGGATTAGATTTTCTGTAAAGTCCTTTGTTCCGACTTTGATCACAGGTTTTTGCGCTTCCCCGCCGGAATTTCCTTCTGCAGGTGACTTGGTTCCGCAGCCTGCAAAAGCACCCGCTGCAAGGCCAATGATAAGAATAATTGATAGTGCCTTCAAAATAGTTCGTTTCATAATGATCCTCCTCTGAAATAAGTTTATACTTTATATATGATAAGCCTTCGATCTAGCAGAGTTAGCAGGTACCCGGATACGAATGATAGGGCACCAACAGAAAAGCCTCCGATGATGAGCAAATCGGTTCTCATCAGGCCAAGTCCGGTAAAAATAAGACTTCCAAGACCTCCTGCTCCTATGTAAGCCGCGAGGGTTGCACTGGCAATGACTTCTACAACTGCCGTTCGGATTCCTGTAAAAATCAGTGGAAAGGCGAGGGGCAGCTTAACCGTAAAAAAGGTCCTACATTTTCCCATGCCCATTCCAAGAGCCGTTTCCAGCACCGCCTCAGGCAGTGTATGAAAGGCAAGCGCCGTATTCATCAGAATGGGAGGAATGGCTAAGATGGATAATGCAGCAACAGCAGGCTTCCATCCGGTGCCCATGATGGGGATAAATAATACCAGTATTGCGAGACTGGGGACAATTCGCAGGGTACCGAACATTCCTTTGGCAACACGATAAAGCGTTTTGCTCCGCGTACTTAAAATCCCAAGCGGAACTGCAATGGCAATGGCGATGGCAATGGAATTCAAGCTGATGGTAATATGCTCCCATACCAATTGAATATAGTCGCTGAAATGACCTGAAAAATAATCAAGAATCAACGTCACTGCTTCCACCTCCTTTTCCTTCTATCTATATCGATTGATCCAAGCCAATATTCAAGTTTTAATATCATATTAATTCTATATGATTAATGTGAATAATATATCATGAAAATCCTTTTGTCAATAGGTTCATCTGTATTTCCGGGGGCCTTAGGCGTATGAAAAAATCATTGATTGCTTGAATAGACTCTTGTGCTCCAATGAACAGGATAACATTTACCTGTTTGATTACAGAAGTCGGACTTCCGATGTTATTGATACGGCTCTGGGTACTGATTTCACCAGAATAAGGAGATGTGTCTTGGTGAGATGAAAAAAGTTTTAGGAGAGTTAAAATAGTAGGTTTTCCTCTACATATTTGTGAAAGGCCGCTACCCCCTTTATTTTCAAGGGGTGCGGCCATGTCAATAAGAGTTCCGCCTTAGAGATCTTGGCTTACGAATATAACGTGATTAATATCTTGCCCATGCCTGATTGATGCCAAAGCTACATTATTTATGTAACTTTGGCATCTGGCGTACGACGACTATATGTTACATAAATTTTGTAGCATATACCTTAAATCAAGCCGCATCCATGAAAAGAGCGCGCCCAAAGAAGCAACTACCTCATTAATAGATCACGCGCATTATAATTCCCTGGGGATAATCTCCAAACTTTTCGCCAAAGATATTGATTCCGCCAACATATTGTGCATCCTCTTTGATTTCTATTTTGAAAGAAATATAAGGCTTGTTCTCCATGTTTAAGCTGGAGATCGAAATCTGAGGATTGACTAGACTACCGTCTATGAAGCCGCCGTTTTGGCGCACAGAAAAAGTTTTTAGAATGCCGTACTGTGTTTTTCCGTTCTGCCATCCGCAAGGGGTATAGTTGCCCTGACGTGCACCAAAATCACCAGGACAACGGTAAGTGGTCAGTTCCACACCGTTAATAGAAACCGTAATATCCGACGGCCAGTTTTCCATAAATCCGGGTGCTTCCGAGCAAATCTCAAGGGAAAAAGATAGCTCCCGCACGGAGAGATGAGACTCTGCATAGTTTGGAAAACGATACTCCACATAGCCTTGTTGGAACCAAATCAGTTGGGCTTGCCACCGTTGCGGTGAGAAGAACGCCTTTGGACTATCGAAACGATCGATCAAATTACCGTTTTCGTCCGCAAGCCCACAGGTAGGCTCAAGGCAGCAGTCGTAATAATTTCCCACAGGCATATCTACTGCAATACCTTTTTTGCATGGATCGAACGTCTCCTTTGAAGCATCAATGTGAATGGACTGTACACTGGCAACACACACACGCATAGACCCTCGTAGTCCTGGTTGGGACTCTGTCACGACCATTTTGGCATCTTCCAGAAAGCGGATGTGAAGCGCAACGGATGACACCGGCAAATCCAATGCGTATGCAATTTCCTGCACGGAATGGGCTTTCAGTTTTAAAAGGTTTAGAATTTGAAGGCGGGCAGGGGTGTACAGTGCCTTCGCAATTTTGACAATCCGTTCTTGGTGCTGCGGATTGTCTAAATTTAAGAAAATGTCGCGTTCTCCGATAATTTTGATTGCCTTTTTTGTTTTGCCAGTCATTTCGTTCTGTACCTCGCTATCTTGATTACTGTTTAAATTATTCAATTAGAGCTTTCTTATCGAATGGGAATAATGGGTTACAAAGGCCCTTGTTGCAAGCGGTTGATCAAAAGACTTAACATGAAATTAACATTACGAATAAATAATTAACACAACAAACCTTGATGACCATGAAGAGGGAGAATATTATGGACATAAAGTTACATAATTCATGTAATAAATTAATTTTGGTACTGGTTTGTCCTTTATTACATAAAGATTGTATCGCATCTGATCAGCTTAGACAAGCCATGCAAATTAGGAAGTGAGGGTTTTTATGAAAAAAATAGTTCTTATGGTTATTGCATTCTTGTTAATTGCTTCGCTTATGACAGGATGTAGTGGCAGCACACCATCTTCACAGAATGGCTCGCCTGATTCTGCTTCAGCTGCAGGCGAAAAAGTGAAGATTTCTTTTATCAACGGATTTACCGGCGGCGACGGTCCATTCATGAATAAAATTGTTGACGGGTTTAATACGTCACAGGATAAGTACGAAATCGTACAGCTGTCAACAGCTGACCACTATGTTAAATTTAAATCTGACGATTTTGATATGCTTATTATTCATGCAGACTGGATTTCCACCTATCATGGCGACGGCTTGCTTCGTGAACTCTCTGACGTTTATAAGGCGGCTGGCATTTCTCTTGATGATTTCCACGAAGTTACCAAGGGCTACACAACGTATGACGATGGTGTTTTTGCTGTTCCGCTGGATTTGTACGCAGATATTATGTTCTACAATAAAAAGTTGGTTCCAACTCCTCCCAAAAGCTATGCTGATTTAGTTGCTTTGGGAAAACAACTGAATTCTGAAGAGAGTGGCATCTATCCTTTGGCAGTGCCTCCTTCCGATCAGTGGATGTATTATATGTTCTTAACCCAAAACAAAGTTGATTTTGTAGAGGACGGACACTTGAAACTGGATACCGATGAAGCCGCAGACGCTTTTCTGGCATTGAATAAGATGATTTACCATGATAAGCTGAGCCCTGCAAATCTCGGGGCTGATGCCGATTTGAGCTCCTTCTTAAAAGATGGTGAGGGCAAAAACAACATTCAGGCAGCCGTTGCATTCCTGGGTCCATGGAGTTATACGGCAGTCAAGGAGAAGTGGGGAGATGATCTGGGAATCGCTCCGTTGCCAGTGATGGGAAAGGAACTGAGAGCACCGGCAGGCGGGCATAACTTTGCAGTTTCTGCAAAAGTAAAGGACCAGGCAAAGCTGGATGGCATTGCAGCATTCCTCAAATATGCATATCAGCCCGAAGTTCTGTCCAACTGGGCGGATGCGGGACAAACACCTGTCCATCTAAAAACAATGGAGTATGTCAGTCAAAACCCTGATAAGTATCCTGTTTCGGCCGTTACCATGAGTACTTTTGACAAGGCTGAAATCTTGCCAGCAATTTACAATGTACGAGAGCAGGTTAAATATTTGAACGAATCCGTTTATGATATGGTAATCCAAACTCCTGGTTTGACAAAGGAGCAACTAATGCCTGAACTGGAAAAAGCAACAAAGATTGCAGCTGAGTTAGCCGAACAATAGCATAGAGGCGGGAGGGTGGAGGTTCATCCCTCTCCCTGTTCTATCAATAACATTATGTAGTAGGCGCCCTTAGAGAGGATTCGGATATGAAGTCAAGTAAAAAGGTTTCCGTACTGTTTGTTTTACCGTTCATTGTGTTCTATGGATTATTTTGGTTGGTACCGTTTTTCTTCGGTTTTTACATGAGCCTCCACAAATACTCTCTTATCAATGGAAATCAGGGTTTTGTTGGTTTGAGCAACTATTTTAAAATACTTTTTTCCGATTCAATGCACAATGCCTCCTTTTTTTTGGGAGTAAAAAATACACTGATTTTTGTTGTGATAAGCACTCCGCCCTTAGTGCTATTCAGCTTAGGGCTGGCGTTATTGATCGATCATTTACCACACAAGGTGAAGGCTTTGTTCC
>JAQSXD010000227.1 GCA_029266295.1 Bacillota bacterium
AAAAAGTACTAGGTTCTTGCAAGGGAACGGCAGGGGATACTCCTCTGCCGTTCGATTTGCAGACGCGAAAAAATTTGCTGAAATCAGCACTCCTTTCGTGTTATAATGTTTCCAAATTAATCCTATTATCGTATTGTTTTCAAATCGTTCTATGTTTCAATTTGACAACAGTATCGAATTACTTGGAAATACGATCAAAATAAGCATAAAATGACCGTTGTCATTTGAAGTTGCTTAGGGAAACGCTGATTCATTCCGTGCGCACATCAGATCGCGTACTAATTAAATCAGCGCTTCATTAGTTTTTAAATTTTTATTTGGGAGTGATTGAATGTTCGATATTGTCGCATTGGGTGAGCTATTAATTGATTTTACATACCACGGAAGAAGCGAAAATGGAACGCGCCTGTTTGAACAAAACCCTGGCGGCGCACCTGCAAATGTGCTTTGTGCCGCTTCGAACTTAGGATTAAGCACTGCATTTATCGGCAAGGTAGGCAAGGATATGCATGGAGATTATTTGCGAAGCGTGCTTGAAGAAAAGGGTGTTGATACCAGTGGATTGATCAGTGCGGAGGATGTATTTACAACCCTCGCATTTGTTGAATTATCCGAAACGGGGGAACGTGAATTTTCTTTTTCACGGAAGCCGGGTGCGGATACTTGTCTTTCCGCAGGCGAGGTTAAACGTGAGCTAGCTAATGGGTGCAGGATTTTTCACTTCGGCTCTCTCTCGCTGACTGACGAGCCTTCGCGCTCTGCCACAATTGAAACGGTAAAAGCCGCTAAAGAGGCTGGTGCCATTATCTCTTATGACCCGAATTACCGAGCACCGCTCTGGAAAAGTGAGAATAAAGCCGCTGAAATAATGAAAAGTGTCCTTCATTTTGCGGACATTGTGAAAATCAGTGATGAAGAAGTCGAACTGATCACAGGAGAATCTTCTCCCAAGGCTGCAGCCGCATATCTGTTTCAAAAGGGAATCTCATGTGCGGTAATCACGCTTGGCAGCAACGGCGCTTACACCGCAGTGGAAGGTGGATCTGCTATGGTTCCCATTCTCAATCCTGACATTTCGGTGGTTGACACCACCGGTGCCGGTGACGCTTTCTGGGGAGGTTTTCTCTATAAACTTGCTGAGAGTGGGCTCCGTCCCAATGAGCTCGGTCAAGATCAACTAAGGAATTTTACTGAATTTGCTAACGCGGTTGCCTCTCTATGCGTCCAAAAACGCGGGGGGATACCAGCGATGCCTACGATAAATATGGTCAAGGATTTCTTGACCAAAAGGGGGAACGACAATGAAACGCAGCGAGATTAACAAGTCGCTGGTGGAAATGGAGAATTTCATAAAGGAATATCGGTTTGCACTGCCGCCTTTCTGTCACTTTACGCCGGAGGAGTGGGACTCCAAGGGTTCTGAATATGATGAAATCCGCGACAACATGTTGGGCTGGGATATTACCGATTATGGACTGGGTGACTTTGCCAAGACCGGTTTTTCGTTGATTACAATCCGTAATGGCAACCTTGCTATGAAGGATAAATATACAAAAACCTATGCGGAAAAGCTGCTCTATCTCAGAGAAGGTCAATATGCGCCCATGCACTTTCACTGGAACAAAATGGAGGATATTATCAACCGAGGCGGCGGCAATGTTTTGATCCGCGTATATAACTCAACCCCAAGTGAGGGACTGGACGAGACCGGAGAAGTACATGTTTACATGGATGGACGGAAGATCACCGTTCCAGCAGGGACTCAGGTCCGTTTGACTCCGGGTGAAAGCATCGCGATACAGCCCTATTTATACCATGACTTTTCTGTTGAGGAAGGTACGGGACCGGTGCTGTTAGGCGAGGTGAGCCAATGCAACGATGATAATACCGACAATCGATTTTTGGAGCCCATTGGACGTTTTCCTGCCATTGAGGAAGACGAACCGCCATATCGTTTGCTTTGCAACGAATATCCAAAGCGATAAGATCGAGAAAATTTGTTGACATTTGTCGAACATTATGCTAGATTTATAGTAAATTATACGTGAAAAGCAAAGAGCCATATTAGTCCACAAATACGGTGTGGAAGTTTCTACGTGGTAACCTCAAATTACCTACGCTATGGTGTTCGTTTCTTCTTGCAATGAAAGCATTGTATTGCTTCGCTTTGTGTTGCATAAAATTTGAAGATTAAGAACACTGTTCTTAATCTATTTTTTTTGTTTAAGTTCATATCGTCAAAGAAATTCGTCAAATTGCAGGACGGGAAGCCTGATTGTTTTCCTAACTGTAGTTTGACTTTTTTATTATCAAAACCAAGTACGAAGGCTCGTGTGTCAGTTAAAGCACGGCTTGAAATACGGAAACGGAGATTTGCCTTATGGAAAAGACAGCTTTACTGGAAATGAAAGGAATCACAAAGAAATTTGGAACTGTTCTGGCAAATGACCATATTGATCTGCAGCTCTATCCCGGTGAGATTCATGCTTTACTTGGGGAAAATGGTTCTGGAAAAAGCACGCTCATGAACATTCTGCTGGGGATCTACAAACCAAATTTCGGTGATATTTTCTATAAAGGAGAGAAGGGGCAGATCAAGACACCAAAGCATGCTGCTGAGTTGGGTATCGGTATGGTACATCAACACTTTGCACTGATTCCGACGCTGACGGTAGCAGAAAATATTTTCCTTAGCCTGGATCATTGCAGTTTTATTCTTGATAAAAAAAAAATGGAGAGCAAAATCCGTGAATATTCAGAGCAGTTTTCACTGCAGGTGGACCCAGGCGCTAAGGTCTGGCAGCTTTCGGTAGGGGAACAGCAGAGAGTCGAGATTATGAAGCTTCTTTGCCGAAATAGTGAGATTTTAGTTTTGGATGAGCCCTCCGCAGTATTGACACCTCAGGAAGCCGGCGAGATGTTTAGGACTCTGCGCAAGATGGCAGATCATGGGAAATCCGTGATTTTTATCTCCCACAAAATGAATGAAGTTGTGGAGCACGCTGATCGGATCACGGTACTGAAAAATGGCAGAGTGACTGATAGAATGCTTGCGGAAGAAGCGAGTATTGACCGAATGACAAAAGCTGTGGTTGGGGAGAGAGACATTGAAAAAATTCTCATCAGATCTCAAATAAAAACCGAACGTTTGCTTTTGGAGGCGAATCATCTTCGTGTTTTAAATGATAAAGGGCTGGTGGCGCTTCATGATATCTCTTTTCAGCTCCATGCCGGTGAAATCTTTGCCATAGCCGGTGTTGCAGGGAGCGGCCAGCGTGAGTTGGCAGAGGCACTTGCCGGGCTTAGAAAGGTCGCATCGGGGAAACTATCACTGAAGGGGAAGGACATCACCAGAAAAAATATCCGAGAAAGAGTAACGCAAGGGATTTCCTTTATTCCGGAAGATCGCTTGAAAATGGGCTTGATTCCAGGTATGAATATGAAAGAAAATGCTCTGCTAAAGGAATTCAGAGGGTTCGCGTACAACAAGGGCGGAATACTGCAAAGCAAGGCGATTCGGTCTTTAACGGAACGGCATATCGCGGCTCATGATATTAAACACGGTGGATTGGATCTGCCCGTAAGTCTCATGTCCGGCGGAAACCAGCAGAAGCTTTTGATTGCAAGAGAAATCAATGGAAACCCAGAACTGATTATTGCAGCCTACCCGGTGAGGGGACTTGATATCGGAGCTACAGCTTCCATTCACAAAACCTTATTGGAGCAGCGTGAAAGGGGTGCTTGCATTCTGTTGATTTCAGAAGAACTGGACGAAATCTTTGAGATGTCTGACCGGGTCGCGGTCTTATGCGGCGGTAAGCTCATGGGGATTCGAAACATATCAGAGACGAACTACGAGGAAATCGGACAGATGATGTCCGGTGAATCTGCATAAGGAGGAAACAATGAAAAAAGGAACCCTACGATTTGAGAAAAAGCAAACTGTTTCCCTGCGCAGGAAAATATTAAACCCTGTGGTTTTTATTCTTCTTGGCTTTGTGTTCAGCTCGATCTTTATCATAGCAAATGGCTTTCAGCCTATCCCGGTGTTCGCTAAAATGATTTCCTATTCCCTTTTAAACACGAAGGGACTCATTGGAAGCATCAATGCAGCACTACCTTTGATGTTCTGCGGCCTTAGCGTTGCAATTGCTTTTAAGATGAACCTCAATAATATCGGTGCGGAAGGACAATTTGCCATGGGCGCCATCTTTGGAGGAGCTTTTGCGCTGTACGGCCCGTCCCTGTCTGCGCCGCTTTCCAGTGTTGTGATGTTTTTCCTCTGTGCTCTGGGTGGATGTCTGTGGGCGCTTCTCGCAGCGGCCCTGAAAGCATTCTGGAAGGTTAATGAAACCATCGTCACTCTGATGTTAAATTATATTGCATTGCTGTTTTTGGATTATCTTTGCTATGGGCCGTGGATGGCTCCGAAGCAGACCACTGCAATGACGGTAAAGATCCCTGAGAGTCTGTTCCTCCCTGTGATAAACGGAACCAGCTCTGGCCTGATTCTGGCGATTCTGGTCGCTGTTCTGCTCTACTTATTTTTAAAGTATACAGCAGCAGGCTATCAGATCTCTGTGATCAAAAATAGTCTTAGCACTGCTGAATATGCGGGGATTCCTGTGAAGAAATTCATTCTGATCGTATTAGCGCTCAGCGGTGCATTGGCAGGGATCGCAGGTTTTGTTCAGGTGACTGGAATTGTCCATCGGGTGCAGGCGCAGTTACCAGGAGGCAGCGGGTACACGGGGATCGTTATCGCGTATCTCAGTCAATGTAATCCACTTGCAATTATTCTTGTTTCCGTTTTGTTCGGAGCACTTCAAAATAGCAGTTCAGTGGTGCAGATCATGGGTGTACCGTCGCAGATCGTTACCATGTTGCAGGGAACTCTGATGATTTCTGTCATTGCAGGGGAGTTTTTTAATCGTTATCGGATCGCCTTTTACAAAGCTGAGCGTAACGATTACACATCAGAGCGAAATGATGATAACCAAGAGCCAAAGAAGCGAAATGATGATAACCAAGAGTCAAAGAAAGGAGCGGTACAATGATTCCATTTATCACATCGATTTGTGCCGCAGCCATTGTCTATGCGGTATCCATTCTGTACGCAGCCATTGGCGAAATATTCTCTCAGCGTGCCGGAATCATGAACCTTGGGATTGAAGGAATCATGCTCATGGGTGCTATGACAGGATTTGTGACGGTATATCACACTGAGAACCTGTTGTTTGCGTTGCTCTCTACGATCATAGTGGGTCTGGTGCTTGGACTTGCATTTGCTTTTCTAACCGTGACCTTGCAGGCAGATCAAACCGTATGCGGCATGGCCTTTCTGATCTTCTGCAGCGGCCTTAGTGGTTTCCTTGGGAAAAGTGTTACCGGAATTGCATCAGCCGTTAAATTCCAGCAGATCGATATCCCGGTTCTCTCCTCCATACCGGTCATCGGTGAGATTTTCTTTCAGCAGGACTTTTTCGTCTATCTGATGTACCTGGTGATCCCTTTGAGCATCTTTTATATCTACAAAACGAAAGCAGGGCTCATGCTCCGCGCACTTGGTGAAAATCCGGCATCCTTGGATCAGGCAGGGATCAACGTATTTGCCATGAGATATGGCTATATTATGTTTGCCTGTGCCATGACCACCATCAGCGGTGCATGTATCTCTTTGTCCTACACAAATTTTTGGAATGAAGGTATGACGGGAGGCAAGGGCTGGATTGCTTTTTCTCTGGTGGCCTTTTCAAGATGGAACCCTGCTTATGCAGTTCTCGGAGCATTACTCTTCGGAGGAATCAGTATTCTTGGAATGAATATGCAAGTTTATCTTCCGGGCATTCCCTCGCAATTTTATGGAATGCTGCCCTATGCAGCTACGATCATAGCTTTAATTATAACAACTGGCAGCTTTCGAAAGAAGCACAGCGAAGAACCGGCGGCTTTATGCCAGAAATATGACCGGGAAGATCGATAATGTTAGTAATCGATACGGCGGAGGTCGTATCCATCAAAATATAATATCCTCCTTCGGCAAAGTACAATAGGGTTTGCAAAGGGGGTATCAAAACAGAGGAGATTAAAAGATGAAGAAAAAATGGATTTGTATTTTACTCGTAATGCTAATGACAGCAGCTTTATTCGCAGGATGTTCCGGAAGCTCTGCGCCGGCGGAGGATGATGCAGCAAAGAAGCTCGATTATTCAACTGTCAAAATCGGTGAAATCACATCTCTGGTTGTGAATGACGGTGGAT
>JAQSXD010000228.1 GCA_029266295.1 Bacillota bacterium
CATAGAGAAGTGAAATTGAAAAATACGTTCCAGCAAAGCCTTTTGTTTGAAGATAAGCTTCCTTAACTGACCGTTTCTCCCCTTGAAAGATATCTCTTGTTAGAAAGATAAATCCCGCGTTAGCTCGAAACAAGTAGTAAAGCGATGCCAGCGATAAAATAAACAAAATGATTGCTGCTGGTAGCGAAAGTGATATGACAACTTCAGCTGCAGCCATCCCAAGAAGAGGAATTATTGTAAGCAAGGACAGCACCAGGAACTGCTTCCATCCAGCCCGGTAAACGTAGAAGGTCTGTAACAATACGGCACTGGTTTTCAATTTCTGCTCCGTGTGAAGCAGCTGTTCCTTGTCGTTGAAAGTGCTATTGTTTTCGTTATTGTAGTGATTCATGATGATTCCCCCTTAATCTCTATCCATATACCATATTATACCATGTTTAGGGCTGTATTACAAAAGAAAAAAGGCTCCAGGTGCACTGCATTTCAATCCGGATACCTTTAATCGATTTTCTCTATTCTTTCAATTTGTTTCCGCATTTTCTGCAGTAGTGATCCGCATCATCATATATTGCTCCACAGTTTAGACATGTTTTTGCCATACTGAGCTTTGCATTCTGCGCCAGTTCGTAAGAGATGATGCCTGTCGGCACTGCAAGAACACCGTATGCAGTAATCATCAGTACGCTGGCCAGAAACTTTCCGAAGCCTGTTTGGGGAGAAATATCCCCATATCCTACCGTTGAAATTGTCACGATAGCCCAGTACATGGACTCTGGAATGCTTGCATAACCGTTTTCCGGACCTTCAACAACATACATCAAGGTTCCTACGATTGTTACAATTGAAAAAATAGTAATAACGAAAACAACGATTTTAGGCCCACTGGCTCGTAAGGAACGGAGAAGCAGTCTTGATTCCCCCACATAGCGAAACATTCTAAGAATCCGGAAGATTCGTAATAAGCGAAAGATCCTGACTGAAATGAGGTAATTTGCTGCCGGAAGGAAAAATCCAATAAACACCGGAAGAATCGCCATCAAGTCAATCATACCGAAAAAGCTCCTGATGTATCTCAGTCTTCGGTTTGAGCAAAAGATACGAAGCACATACTCAATCGAAAAGCAGGTGAAGAAAAAGATATCACCATATGCCATGATCGCACCATATTGTTCTTGAAGTTCCGGTACACTTTCCGCCATAAGTAGCAGGCTGCTGCATGCAATTGCGATAATTAGTATAATGTCAAACGCCTTTCCTGCCGGCGTTGCTGATTCGAATATGATGTCATGCAGTTTTTCTTTCCATATCGTTATCTTACTCATAAAACCTCGTATATTTCCTCATACCCATTTCTCGTTTGTTTCTTTGCATCCATTTCACCGTCCGCTCTCTCCGGCTTGACTGCTTCATTTAAAATTAAATTCTTATAGTTATAGCCTGTTAATTCCATTGTTATTTCTGATGTGTATGTATCTTCTATGCCATCGATGGTCCATTCTGATTTGTCGTAACTTTGGCATTTCACCAATAGACCCGTTTGATCTACCCAATAGAGTTGCCGATGCTCTCGGACAATATAGTTTTCCTGCACTCCATGCGTTATTTCACGCATATATTTCGCATAGGCCTTGCTTGTGGTCACAGTGTACTTGACCAAGTTCCCGTTCGTTTCTTTTTTTATTGTTTTAATGAATTCCTGATTCGTGCTGATGATCTTGGAAGGCACCGCCATCATTCTCAACAAACCACTGGGCTCGTAGCTGCTCGTGCCTGGCTCGCTAATCACAAACCATTGATAAGGAGTTGTCCGATCTTCTGACAGAGACTCAATAGGCTGGGTGTAGCTTATGACGCCTTTTTCCTGTTTTGTTGCTCGGAATTCAACTGTATGGGTTTTCTCATTGAATGCTTTGGTTTCTTCAAGATAATCATAACCCTTTGGCTGACGGATAAACGTAGTAAAGGATGTCTGATCCATTAACTCATGATCAAGGGATTCCACTGCCTTTTTTTCTGCCTCAAAATAAGAATCTGATTTGACAGTACCATTTTGTAGCTTGGCGAACGCTTCAATTGCTGCATTAATCTCCTTAAGATTACGCTCAAGGTTGCTCGTCTTATTTGAGATTGGGCTGCAGGAGCAGCTCCCGGTCAACAGTGCTACGATCAGAAGGATCGAAAGAACCTTCATATTCATCATACCTCACTCATTAAATTATTAGCCAAGAACTATAAATGCGATGCAACAGAACTCGCTTCCCAATTTTCAAGAAACTTGAACTGCTCCAGCGTATGGAACCAATGCTCACCGCCGTTCATAATCGTGAGGTTGCATTGATATTGAGCTGCAAAGGAATCAATCGTGCTTTGTTCTGTCATGTGATCTTCAGATCCATATAGAATTGATGTTTGAGCCTCCCATTTCAGAATCGGATGGTTGCGAACATAGCTCAAATAATCCCAAGAGAGCGTTTCTCCAATATTAGTAGAAATAACCCGCTCTTTTTCCAATTGTTCTTCTGTGACCTCGGACCGTTGCATCATCTTGAAAATCAACGCTTCCATGTCCAAAATCGGAGATACAAAGAGACATCGCTCAATGGGTTCTTCTGCTAAGGCAAGCAGAACAAAATATGCTCCGATGCTATTGGCACGAATGCTAATTTGTTCCCATCGTTCCTTTACAAAGGTGATGATTTTCCTTAATTCTAGGACTACAGTCCATGGATTGAACATATCTTTTTCCTCAGAACGTTCTCCGTGCTCCGGCAGATCAAAGCTCAGTACCTGAAATCCTGCTCTGCCTGCTATGGCTGCAAACGATTCGGCTTCTTCTTTATATCCGCTCTTTCCATGGACATAAAGGTACAGCTTGTCCGATGGCGCTCCGTAAATGATTGCGGGAATGCCTTGAATGTTATGTATTCTTTGAACGGATTCCTGTTCGCCGTGCAAATCCACTCCAAGTTTTATTACTTCCGTTATAACTTTGTTTTCTTCTTCACCGGACGACGTGTACTCGAGAAGACTTAAACCCACCAGATTAAATTGATCGTCAAGCAGACGCAGCAAATCCAGTAAAACCTCCATTTTCAGCCCATTGGGGGCAGGAACCATTACATGGGGAAATTCATTAAGGTCTAGAATATCCAGGTCAAGATGAATGTAAAGGTTCTCTGACTGTTTTGCTTTGATGGCATTTACAACATGATCAATACTAGAATTGATTTCGTCTATGGAAATGACTTCAATTTTTTTCTCATCAATAAAATTCTTTTCCGGCTCATCCAAATCCCGCTGCCCTGCCAAAATCAGCTGGTCAGTTGATAATCGGGAAAACAAGGTATTTATGATCTCCTGGTTGCCATCCCCTAATAGGGTTCTTAGCGGCATTCCATGAAAACACTTGCTCGGAGATAATTCGGGAACATTTAAATCGCCGTGTGCATCCAACCACAACACCGTTAAATTACCATCTAGTATGTGATTCAAATAGGAGACCGGGATGATTTCGACGTCGCAGCCTCCCCCCACAGTAAAAATACAGTCTGGCGATTCTGCCGATACAATAGATTTCGCTTTTTTCAGCTGACCGAGGATTTGTTCATATCCTAAAATATTGTTTTCGATTGGGCTGATGTCATCGTCGCTCACTGGAACTTCTATGAAATTGAATGCAGTGAGATACTTGTCCTTAATTTCCAGCGCTCCTGTTAGCAATTCCTTCTCAGCCCCTGCTCCCTGCCATTGGGGATAAAATAGATTCAATTGTTTCTCTTTCATTGGACTCCCCTCCTAATTTTCTGCCTTCCATACCTCATCAGGTTTTTTATGATCAGAGATTCTTGAATTTCCCCGTAAGGGTAGCCTGCTGCAAAACATGGCCTTCCATTTGGTTCAAAACATCGCGCTTTCTGCTGTTTGACCCCAAATCTATGTTGCAATCCAGTACATAAACAGTAAAGACATATGTATGAAGAGCTTTCAGCGGTGGTTTCGGTCCTTTATACCTGTTTCTGCCATAGGCGATTCCCTGTATAGCACCGGCAAGTCTGTCCACAGTTGCACCCCTTGGTATCCCTTCCGGAATAACCTTTTGTACTGGGATATTCCAAATCACCCAGTGATTGTAGTTAGTAAATAACGGATGAGACGCATCATCACAGGTAATGGCGATGGACTTTGCATGATCATCGATGCCCTCTAATTCGAAATCTGGGGACAAATCCTCCCCTCGGGCGGTGTATCTGATTGGCATAAGTCCGCCCTCTTCAAAGGCGTAGCTCTTAACGGTCAATGGTTTCATGTTTGTTGTCCTCCGTGGAAATTCTACTCTTTAGGTTAGTAAATAAGAACACTCACTTATTTATAGCCTTTCACCTTTACAAAAACCTTTAAATAGCCCCTCGCATTTTAATATACACGATTCTACGTTTGATTATAGCCATACAGCCCAGTCCCCATAATCGAAGGTTCCGCTACCATGATGCAGCTGCCCTGCGGCTTGGAGGTTGCGGAAAGCATCACGCATCCGGTTCAGGATTTCTGGCTGAATATCAAGAGAGTGATGGGCTGGGAAAACACGCTTCACCGGCAATGCGGAAATCCTCTCCAGAGAAACAAGATAAGCTTGCGGATCTGTGGACGGGTAGTATGCAAACAACGTGTCTTTATAGACCAAATCTCCTGTAAAAAGATACCCGCGATTCGCTTCCCAAAAGCACATATGTCCCGGGGAATGTCCGGGTGTATGGAGAATCTGAATGCTGCGATCCCCGAGGTCAATCATTTCTTCGTCTTGAAGAACTTTGGTCGGTGTCCCCTGAAAAAACTCATAATAATTGACATCATAGCCACCCGGTAGGTCGCAGCGGTCAACGACCATATCTTTGATCTGTTCCATAGTCAGAGGGAACTCACCGCTCAGCCAATTGAGTTCATCCTTATGCGCATAAAAATCCGGGAAATATTTGTGACCTCCGACATGATCCCAATGAATATGTGTGGCGATGGCGGTAATCGGCTTGTCAGTCAGCTTGCTTACCTCATCATAGATGTCACAGATTCCGAGACCCGTATCAATGAGAAGGCTGCGCTCAGAACCGTTCAGAAGGTAACAATGCGTTTCTTCCCAATGCCTGTACTCGCTGATGATGTATGTATCCGCATCAATGCGGTCTATCGTAAACCAGTCATTCATATTTTGATACCTTTCCAATCCCTTCATAACTCTTGAATAGATGAAGATAAATGGTCAATTCCTTTAAGCTCTATTCGGCTTTCGCTTGATTCGCAGCAGCTTTTCCATATCTTGAAACAGAGAGGTATCTGACAATTCAAACATCACCCATTTTCCATCATGATATGTCGTAGCTTCATCATAAATTTTTTGTACCGTTAGTGAATAATCGTTCCTGTCTGCTTCAAATTTTGCCCTTTCATCTTTTCCAAAGATAATCATAAAGCCGAAAACATTTTCTTTCGCGTATAATGCGCATAATGTTTTCCCGCCCCTGCGATATTTGTACTCATAGTTCCACTTCTTGCCGCCGTGATTCCAAAGCCGTTCCATTTCATATTTAGATTCGATCTGTTCACACAGAGCAATCCAAACTTCAAACAGTGGTTGTCCAATTAAACAAATCAGTTCATCATTTGTCGGTGTTTTTTCCAGCATAGTTGATTTCCTCCTTAATTTTTACCATGGTATCCTTGCGTTTAACAGATATCACTCCCTCAACAAATTTTCCAGTCTATTATACAGCACACTGATGCCAAAGCAGATGAGCCCGCCGACCATGAGCATAACGACCCTCGTGATTGAGTTCTCCTGATTCAGATCAACGGCAATAAATTTCAGTACCATTAAAATGGTCAAAATAAGACCATATAGCCTGAGGCCTTTCAGCTTCAGTTTAAATCCTGCTGCAATGCTCAGAAGAGCCAGTGACAGCCCAGTAATACTGACATATACGGAAGTAAACTCCAGATTGAAATTTGCAAACAGGATTACCCATGACAAAATCAAATACTTTAAACCGAGCCAAACCTGAGCGACTCTATCGTTTCTATAGTACAGCATGATATTCCCAGATTGCAAAAGCGCAAGGCAAAGTGCTGTAAGGGTCAGCAATATATTTCCTGTAAAATCAGTCACATGATAAAGCGACGTAAGCGATGCAAAGTAAAGAATTGCAATGACAAAATAGGAAACAATACCGGAGCCATCGGG
>JAQSXD010000229.1 GCA_029266295.1 Bacillota bacterium
TATTATAGACAATGATTTGCTCTCCATCCAAGAATCTCGAATTCTTGCGGAAAATGCCCGTGAAGCACAGAAAAAACTGGCGACCTTTTCACAGGAAAAGCTGGATCAGATTGTTGGAAATATGGCGCGGGAAATCAGCCAATATGCCAATGAACTTGCACAACTGTCCAGTGATGAAACGGATTATGGTATCTGGCAAGACAAGTACATAAAAAATCGATTTGTCTGTGAGTATTTACCTGCTGCCCTGCAGGGGATGCGCTGTGTTGGCATTATCAGGGAAGACGAAAAGAATAAAACCATGGATGTAGGTGTTCCGGTGGGAGTGATTGCGGCGTTATGCCCGGCAACAAGCCCGGTATCCACCACCATCTATAAAGCACTCATTGCTGTGAAGTCCGGTAATGCGATGATCTTTTCGCCTCACCCAAGAGCAAAGAATGTCATGAGCAGAACCCTTGATATTCTCATCAGCGCAGCAGAGGAAAGCGGACTGCCGGAAGGCGCGCTTGCGTACCTTCATACAGTTACCCAGAGCGGTACTGCCGAGCTGATGAATCATCCGGCGACATCGCTGATTATCAACACAGGCGTTCCGGGAATGCTCAAGGCGGCACATCAATCAGGGAAACCGGTAATTTTCGGCGGAGCCGGCAATGGGCCGGCGTTCATCGAGCGTACTGCGGATATTAAGCAGGCTGTCAGAGACATCATCATCAGCAAAACCTTCGACAACGGAATCGTGTCGGCAGCGGAACAGTCCATCGTGGTGGACAGCTGTATTCACCAGGAAGTTAAAAAAGAACTGGAACAAAACGGTGCGTATTTCATGACAGACGAAGAGGCCAATAAACTTGGTGCGCTGCTCTTCCGACCTGACGGAAGTCTGGATTCGGAACTGGTGGGGAAAAACGCCCGGGAGCTGGCGAAAAAGGCTGGATTCTATGTTTCGAGCAACGTGGTTCTTCTTTTATCGGAGCAGAAGTATGTGTTCGATAAGAATCCATACTCGAAAGAAAAGCTCTGCCCGGTTCTGGCCTATTACATCGAAGATGATTGGATGCATGCATGCGAAAAATGTATTGAACTTTTGCTGAGCGAAAGGAACGGACATACGCTGGTGATCCATTCCAAGGACGAGGATGTGATCCGTCAATTTGCCCTGAAAAAGCCAGTGGGGAGAGTTCTTGTAAACACTCCTGCAACCTTCGGAAGCATGGGTGTGACGACGAATCTATTCCCAGCAATGACACTGGGAAGCGGATCGGCTGGTGAAGGGATTACGACAGATAATGTCTCTCCTATGAATCTGATCTATGTGCGAAAAGTCGGGTACGGTGTGAGAAAGCCTGAAGCCATCGGATTGTCGGAAGAACGGGTTTCCTCCGCTGATCGGTCGGTACAGCAGCCTGGGATCAATCAAGAAAATATGAAAATGCTGCAGCGGATTTTAGAGGGAGTTATCAGTGAATTAAAGAGATAATTCCAAAGCAGTGGCATGTAAAACATAGATAGAGCTGGAACCGCTGATTTATTCCAGGTAAACATCTGATCGGTTAATTCTTCGCTTGGCAGCGTCAAAAAGCCTCGCAATAGCGCCGCTATTGCTGCGTTTTTTTCCTTGCCAATCGAAAAATTTCCTCGACCATCTGTGCACCTTTCATTAAATCAGTGATTCCTACGGTTCCCTGAGAGGAGCCTGAAGGATCAGATACAAGGATCTGAAATTTATTAGAAAGAAGGTAGAATTTTGGATATTCGTGAATTTTCAAACAAGTTGGCAGAAGTAACCCAAAATATGTCTGCTGAAGAACGTGCGTCTTTAATGAAGATGTTTGAGAGCGTTTCCAAAGAAATCACTAAGGAAGAACCAATCACCGCATCTGCCAGATATACTGCAGGCATCGCGGAAGGAGAAACAGGAGTACCAAATGGAATTACTCCCCGTCTTGAAAAGCTGAAGGTAAACTACCTGAAGCATGTTCCTTCCATTACTACATACCGTGCAAAAGCGATCACTAAGATTGCAAAAGAAAACCCCGGCATGCCGAAGATTTTGCTTAGAGCAAAGTGCTTCCGCTATTGCTGCGAAACCGCACCGCTTGTCATTCAGGATGATGAGCTCATCGTGGGAGCACCCAACGGAGCACCAAGAGCCGGAGCGTTCTCTCCTGATATCGCGTGGAGATGGATGGTGGATGAAATCGACTCCATCGGAAATCGTGCACAGGACCCGTTCTATATCTCTGAAGAAGACAAGAAGATTATGAAGGAAGAGCTTTTCCCATTCTGGCAGGGAAAATCCGTAGATGAGTACTGTGAAGACCAGTACCGTGAAGCGGGTGTTTGGGAAATGTCAGGCGAATCCTTTGTTTCTGACTGCTCCTACCATGCGGTAAACGGCGGCGGAGACTCCAATCCAGGTTACGATGTAATCCTGATGAACAAGGGCATGCTTGACATTCAGCAGGAAGCCAAGGATCATCTTGAAAAGCTGGATTATCAAAATCCTGATGATATTGAAAAAATTTATTTCTATAAATCCATCATCGACACAACAGAAGGCGTAATGATCTATGCGAAGCGTCTCTCGGACTATGCTGCAGAGCTGGCTGCCAAGGAAACCAATCCGAAGCGTAAAGCGGAACTGCAGAAAATTTCCGAAGTCAACGCATGGGTGCCGGCTCACAAGCCAAGAAACTTCTGGGAAGCAATTCAGTCCGTATGGACCATCGAATCCCTTCTGGTTGTGGAAGAAAATCAGACAGGTATGTCCATCGGCCGTGTTGACCAGTACATGTATCCTTATTACAAGGCAGACATCGAAGAAGGCCGCATGAACGACTTTGAAGCCTTTGAGCTTGCAGGCTGCATGCTGATCAAGATGTCTGAGATGATGTGGATCACCAGCGAAGGCGGTTCCAAATTCTTCGCAGGATATCAGCCCTTTGTCAACATGTGCGTAGGCGGTGTAACTCGTGAAGGCCGTGACGCAACCAATGATCTGACGTATCTGCTGATGGATGCAGTTCGCCTCGTAAAGATTTATCAGCCTTCACTGGCCTGCCGTATCCACAACAAGTCACCTCAGAAATATATGAAGAAGATCGTCGACGTAATCCGTTCCGGAATGGGCTTCCCGGCCTGCCACTTCGACGACGCTCACATCAAGATGATGCTTGCTAAGGGCGTTTCCATCGAAGATGCGAGAGATTATTGCCTCATGGGCTGCGTAGAACCACAGAAGGCAGGACGTCTGTATCAGTGGACATCCACCGCTTATACCCAGTGGCCGATTTGTATTGAGCTGACCCTGAACCATGGTGTTCCGCTCTGGTATGGCAAACAGGTTACACCTGATCAGGGAGATCTGAGCCAGTACAAGACCTTTGAAGAATTTGATGCTGCAGTTAAAGAGCAGATCAAATGGGTTACAAAGTGGACCAGCGTTGCTACGGTTATTTCACAGCGTATTCACAGAGAGCTGGCACCGAAGCCACTCATGTCAATCATGTATGAAGGCTGTATGGAAAAGGCTCTTGACGTATCCGCCGGAGGTGCAATGTACAACTTCGGACCTGGAGTCGTATGGTCAGGACTTGCAACCTATACCGATACCATGGCTGCCATCAAGAAGTTGGTATTTGATGACAAAAAATATACCCTTGAGCAGCTCAACGAAGCACTGAAAGCAGACTTCGTAGGCTACGAGCAGATCCTGCAGGATTGTCTCAATGCTCCGAAATACGGAAATGACGATGACTACGCTGATCTGATCGCTGCGGACATTACGCACTTTACAGAAACGGATCACAGAAAGTACAAGACTCTGTATTCTGTACTGAGCCATGGTACGCTCTCCATTTCCAACAATACACCGTTCGGTCAGTTGACCGGGGCTTCCGCTAACGGAAGAAGGGCTTGGACACCGCTATCCGACGGTATCAGCCCAACCCAGGGTGCAGACTACAAAGGACCTACCGCCATCATCAAATCCATCTCAAAGATGGCCGTAGACAGCATGAACATCGGTATGGTACACAACTTCAAAATCATGTCCGGTCTGCTGGACACGCAGGAAGGCGAAGATGGTATCATCACACTGCTCCGTACCGCATCTGTATTCGGAAACGGAGAAATGCAGTTCAACTATCTGAGCAACGACACTTTGGTTGAAGCGCAGAAGCACCCTGAAAACTACAGAGATCTGATCGTTCGTGTTGCCGGATACAGCGCATTCTTCGTAGAACTGTGCAAGGACGTGCAGGACGAGATCATCAGCAGAACTATGCTGACGCAGATCTAAAGAATCCGTCAAGGCATCAGCCTTAGATGAAAGGAACAACCATAAGTATTCATGCAATATCAATAACCCTTCATAAGTTCTGGTCCGGCGTGAGGCTGCCTCCCGCCGGGCACGGAGCTTAAACCAGAGAATTGTAGTAATAGAGCACCGGCTCTTGTGACAGGAGATTTTACAGTATGGGCAATACAGGAACAATTGAAAGAAAAGCATTGGTAACCAATGTTCAGAAATATAACATGCATGACGGCCCAGGTGTGAGGACGCTGGTATTTTTCAAAGGCTGTCCCCTGAGATGCAAGTGGTGTTCAAATCCTGAAAATCTGGAACGAAAATTCCAAGTAATGTACAGCCGGAATGCCTGCGTAGACTGTGGAGCCTGTGTGCCGGTCTGTCCCGTAGGAATCCACAGCATGACTTCTTCCGGAGTCCATGAAGTGGATCGAAGCATCGAATGCATCGGTTGTCATGCCTGCGAAGCAGCATGTCCGCAAAATGCGCTGTCCATCGCCGGAAAGAAAATGACCATCTCCGAGATCCTGGCGATCATCGAAGAAGATAGAATGTTCTATGATATGTCCGGGGGCGGCGTTACCATAGGAGGCGGAGATCCCATCATGCATCCGGAACCGGTAACAAACCTGCTCATGGCATGTAAAAAAGAGGGATTCAACACAGCAATGGAAACCTCCGGCTATTCGAAGCTCGAAACAGTGCTGCAGGTTGCCGAATTTACCGATTTGTTTCTCTTCGATATTAAGCAGATTGATTCGGCAAAGCACTATGAACTGACCGGAGTGCACAATGAGCAGATCTTGAAGAACATCACAGAACTTTTCAACAGAAGGTACAATGTAAAAATCAGGATGCCTTTATTGAAAGGGCTCAATGACAGTGAAAAGGATATTCAGGGAGTCGTTGAATTTTTGAAACCCTTTAAAGAATATAAGAACTTTAAAGGCGTTGACCTGTTGCCTTATCACAAATTCGGAGTGAATAAATACTGCCAGCTGGGAATGGAATACCCGCTAGAAGGAATGGAAGATCCCTATTTGACCGCTGAAGACCTGGCACGAATTGAAAAACAGTTTCAGGATGAAGGAATCCAAGTACAGGCACTCAGCCACTAATATAGAAGATAACTAGAAATAGATGAATATATAGATACGAAATTAGGCATAAATCACGTTGCCCAAATCGTAACAAAGCATTTGAAAGAGAAAGGACAGTCACATGAGCGCTTTCGGTGAAAAAGGAATAGAACGCATCATTCAAGAGTCGGTTCCGGGAAAACAGGTAACACTGGCCCATGTCATCGCCTCGCCCATGCCTGACCTCTACGAGCGACTCGGCATAGACGAGAAAGGTGCCATCGGCATTCTAACCCTGTCACCTTACGAAACCTCCATTATTGCGGCAGATATTGCAACAAAGACGGCAGATGTTGAAATCGTATTTCTGGATCGGTTCACGGGATCGGTTGTAATAACAGGTGATGTTCAGAGCGTAAAGACCGCACTGAATGCAGTCAATGACACGTTAAAAAACATGCTGGGATTTGAAACGGCCACGGTTACACTCACATGAGAAGGAAGCGAATCATGGTGATAGGACCTACAGGCTGCGGAAAAACCAGTCTGGTGAATGCGCTGAACAATTACGAGGGACCGCTTAGGAGAACGCAGAACCTGATTTATGGAGAAAACACCATTGATGTGCCCGGGTCTTACATAGAAAACGCATGGATGTATAAGCACCTCATCTCTGCGGCTCAGGACGCATCCCATGTTTTAATATTAGTCGATCCCACAGACGCCGGCGATGTTTATTCCCCGGGGTTTGCCAAAACCTTTCGGTGTCCGGTAATCGGAGTGATCACAAAGTGTGATCTGCAGCCATCCAATGAAGATGCTGCGGTGAAGAA